>CALMMH010001089.1 GCA_937868145.1 uncultured Phycisphaerales bacterium | reverse complement strand
CCGCGAGAATACCAGGGCGCCATCGTCGGCGACCTGAACAGCCGTCGGGGCATCATCCATGAAACCGAGGCCCGCGACACGTGCACCGTCGTACGAGCGGAAGTCCCGTTGGCCAGCATGTTCGGCTACGCCACGATCGTTCGCGGGCTGAGCAAGGGCATGGCGACCTTCTCGATGGAAATGTCGCATTACGCCCGGGTCCCGACCAAACTGGCCGAGGACATCATCCTTCGCCGCCGGGAGAAGCTGGCGGCGAGGAAATGACGAAACACCGTGTGATGGTTGATGCGTGATCATCGATTTCGCAAGGCCGAACGAGCGCACTTGACGAAACCCACCCTCAACCCTCGCACTTCACAGTTCTTTCTTTAAGGGCATTCAATGCCATTCAGGGTATTTGGTCTCTCCGACCCGTTGGTGCAGGGAATTCTGGCGACCGGCTACACGGCCCCGACCGAGATTCAGTCGCGGGCGATTCCCGCCGCCGTAAGCGGCAGGGATATCATTGGGTGCGCCCAGACCGGCACCGGCAAAACCGCTGCGTTCGTGCTGCCCATCCTCAACCGGCTCAGCCATGAGTCCCCCACCGATGTGGAGTCTTCCTCCCACCACGGCAAGTCCAAGGACTCCAAGAGAGTCATTCGATGTCTGATTTTGACGCCGACGCGGGAACTGGCTGTGCAGGTCGAGGCGTCGATCCGCGAGTACGGACGGTTCACACCCTTGCGGGCGGTGGCCGTCTACGGCGGCGTGAGCATCAAGGGGCAGCTCACCGCGCTGCGTCGCGGCGTGGACATCGTGGTAGCGACCCCCGGCCGGTTGATGGACCACATGCGGCAGCGGACCATCGACCTGACGCGCGTCGAAGTGCTCGTTCTGGACGAGGCCGACCGCATGTTGGACATGGGGTTCATTCTGGACGTGCGGAAGATCATCGGCGTTCTGCCGACGCAGCGCCAGACGATGCTCTTCTCGGCCACGATCTCGCCGGAGGTCAAGGCGCTCTCGGCCGGGATCATGAAGGATCCGGAAATCATCCAGATCGGCGTGCCTCGCAACCCGATCGAAACGATCACGCAGCATTTTTATCCCGTCTTCAAGACGGCCAAGATGGACCTGTTGCTCCACATGCTCCGCAACGGAGGAATGAACTGCGTCCTGGTCTTCTCTCGGACCAAGCACGGGGCCGACAAGATCCACCACAAGCTCGAGCGAGCCGGCATTCAATCCGTTGCGATGCACTCCGGCCGCAGCCAGGGGCAGCGGGAACGCGCGATGGAGGGCTTCCGAGGCGGCAAATACCAGGTGATGGTCGCCACGGACATCGCGGCCCGGGGGATTGATATCGACGGCATCTCGCACGTGATCAATTTCGATGTGCCGGCCTACGCTGAGGATTACATCCACCGCATCGGCCGAACCGGGCGGGCAGCCGCCACCGGCGACGCCATTACGTTCGTGGCGCCCGACGAGGAGAAGAATTTCCGGCAGATCGAGAAGTTCATCAATCGGGAGTTTGAGTTCGAGACCTGCCCCGGCTTTGACTGGGCGGCCCCCGATTTGCCTCGCCCCAAGCCCGTCGAAAAGAAGCCCGCCTCTCACCGAAAACGAAAGATGAGCGGCGGCAGACGACGCACCGGCATCCGCCGACGATAGATTCCGCGACAGCAGTTGTGCCCGCATCTACCCCACAGACGGCCCATCCAGGCCGAAGACGCGGGCGTCCTGCGATCCCAGCGTTCCCATCTCCCCGTCACACCGCGATGAGATCCCACACGCGGCCGAGCGATTCGGCTGTCTTCTGCACGGCGGCGTCGGGTTCCAGCTTCCGCAGTTCCTGATCGAACGGTTCGACCTCCACCGGACCGTCATACCTGATCTTGACCAGAGCGTTGACAAACCCCTTCATGTCGATCACGCTGGTCGTCGCAGGAAGGCTCCGCCGGCTGTCGATCTGCTCGTCCACCTTCACGCCGGCCGGGGCGTCGTTGACGTGCACGTGGACGATGTCCTTGTTCGAAAGCTGCACGAGTTCTTCGACCGTGCCATGCGAGGTGTACCAGTGCCAACTGTCCACGAGCAGGCCGACGTTGCCCGTGCCGATGGCCTCGACAAGCTCCATCATGTCCCGCTGGGCGCAGGCGAAGGGGAAGCGGAATCGCGATCGCGAGGTCCTGGGCCCGACGAACTCCAGGCCCAGGCGGATGCCGTTGTCCTGGAGCACTTTGGCTGCCTCGCGAAGGCGGGTTTCGTGCCGCTTGAAGTTCTCCAGGTACGTCAGCTCGTTGCTGCCGGGCAGAATCCAGGTTGCCACACGCGTGACGCCCAACTGCTTCAAGAGAGCCGCACGCTTGGGATACTGGGCGAAATCGCTGCGGAACTTCTCGTCGCTGCCGCGAAACTCGACCGACAGGCCCGCCGCCCCGTATCGGATGCCTCTGTCCTTCATCGTCGCCAGCCACTGGCTGATCTCCCCAGCGGACTTACTCTCGAACTCGCCCTCGTTCGGAGCGATACCGCCGAACCCGTACTTGACCGCATAGTCCAGCGTCTGCCGCGAATCGGCGCCGACGCCGAGATGTCCCGGCGAGAGATTCTTGTAGAACTTGACGGCCTCCTTTGACTCCGCCGTCCGGCCGAGAGATTCCATCGAGCCGACCGCCACGGCAGCCGCAATCGTCGATCCGCAGAACACACGTCTGGTCATCTCATGAGCCATCATCGTCTCTCCAATTCTGCTTCCAATTCAGGACAAGAACATCCACCGCGTGCGTCACGATCCTGCGCGGATCTCATCACGCCGCGGGACCGTAGCGGGGGCCGAGCGTCGGAGCGAGTTGCTTGCCGAAGGCCAGCAGTTCCTGTCGCTCGTCGTCCGTCAGCGGCTTGTACTGGCGAGCGAGCTCGACGTTCTGAATCGCCTGTTCCATCGTAAAGGGACCCACGTTGGCCACGCTGACGCCTTCGAGGTCCAGGGCGTAGGCCAGCGCCCTGCCCAGCATCTCCGGCGGCGTGTTGCAGCCGACTCCGGCATTGCGGTGGTTTGGGAATCCGCCTTTGATCCCGGCGTAGACCTTCATCGCGACGACGCCCACGTTGCGTTTGCGGCACTCCGGCAAGACCTGGCTCTCGAAGTCGTAGATGTTGCGGTCGGCGTAATTCATCACCGCCATGAGCACGTCGATCTGGTCGGTCTCCAGCATCTTGAGGAACACCGGCGGCCTCTCGTGGCCCGAGACGCCGATGAATCGCGTCTTGCCGGCTTCCTTCTGCTTGAGCAGGTATTCCAGGATGCCGTCCTGGGCCAGAACCTTGTCGAGGTTCTTGTTGCCGACGTTGTGGATGTGGACGAGGTCCACATGGTCCGTCTTGAGCAGCCGGAGAGATTCCTCGAACATCTTCTGTGCTTGGGCCCCGGAATCCGTCCAGCACTTGGTGACGAGGAACACCTTGTCGCGCCGGGTCGCCAGCGCCTGCCCGAGAGCCTCCTCGGCAATACCGTAGATGCGAGCCGTATCGACGTAATTGACGCCGCGATCGATGACCTCACTGAAGATCTTCACGGCCTCGCCCATATCCCGGCGAGCCTCGCCAATCGGCGCAGTCCCCAACCCAAGGATGGTGACCTTGGCCCCGGTCCGCCCGAGCACGCGGGTGGGCAGTCCAGATCCGCCAGTCTCGCTCGCCCGCACCCCGGCCGCCCCCACCGCCAAACCCGCCCCGGCCAGCGCCGTTCGCTGCAGGAACTCGCGTCGGTTGAGCCGCGATTCACTTCGGTTCTCAAATTCTCTCATCTGTGCAGCCTCCGTCCTCTCCGAGGTTTTTCTTCCTGGTCTTTCCAGTTCCACCACTTCAGCAATTCCGGTTCGGGATCGCCTGTGGAAGCATAGTACACCGCGCAGCGAAAGACGTACAGCATGC
>CALMMH010001088.1 GCA_937868145.1 uncultured Phycisphaerales bacterium | reverse complement strand
GTGAATTTGGACGTTGGGAATCCAGACCGACGCGATGTACACCATGAGGAAGAAAACATACGCGAATCGCAGAAGGTAGCCTCGCCGTCGTCGGCTGGCCACCCGCAGTTCCTTGTCGAACAGCGGCTTCGGCCTGCCGAGAAAGGCAAACAGCCAAGACAGCCTGGATGTCAACGCCACAGCCATGCGATTCCTTTAGAAAATGTCCCGCCGGACTCTGCGGGCGGCCAGATACAGAAAGAGCAGCCCGCCGCCCACATAAACCACCGCCGACACGCCTCCGGTGGCCACGATTGCCGCGGACATCACGCCGCCCTCGGGGACGCCTATAGCATGCAGGAGCCCGGCCGTCAGGGCGATCACGGGACTGACAAACCCATACAGAACGAATTTCGAGCCCACGTACGCGATCAACGTCGTCACCACGGCGGCCGTCGTCGTCTTGAGTCGAACGCTGAAGTACAAACCGGCCCCCAGCAGAAACACGGTCGAGATCGCAAGGGTCCCAAGCAGCACGCAGGCCGCGAACGCCGACGCCCACGGGCTCCTCCCCTCCGCAGGGCCCCAGATGAACGTGAACAGATACAGCACAGGCAGCGGCGCCAACAGGGGCAGATTCCGACGAAAGGCTCCGATGGCCTTGCCCCAGATGATCTCGCGTCCCTCCAGAGGCGTCGCCAGCAGAATCGGCCACGTGCGGGCCTCTCTCTCCCTGCTGACCGCGCCGGCCGCCGCAACTCCCACATCCACGAGAAACAGCAGTTGCACGAGCCCCGCGAAGAAAAAGAAGAACACGCCGAGGGACTCGCTGCTGACGATAGACAGCGTGATGCTGATGCCCAGAATGACGAGCAGCAGCCCGACGTAGGGCAGAGCACTTCGGTACGTCTTAAACAGCGGCGTGCACCGTTCCTTCCATGCAACGGGAGAACCGACCACCGGCCGGATCGCTCCCCGCCGACGCGGCTTGCCGACACCGGAGGCAATCGCCTCCGACGTCTCCTGCACCCGCAAGGGCCTCGTTCGCAGCGTGATCTTGCGCACCCGCCAGGAGGACCACACCAAGAGGATCGTCGCCGACGCCAGCAGGACCAGGCACTGCCACAGCCAGGACAACATGCCCACGCCGCCGAAGCCGCTCATCATTCCCTGCGTCAGTCCGCCGAGCAGAATGAACGGATTGGTCAATTGCAGCACGGAACGGACAACGCCGCCGCTCAGGTAGCCGGACTGGGACAATTTCGTCAGAAGCGAGGCCAGAAGCCCCCAGACAACGATGTTCCACAGGATGACCGCGAGAAACGCCTGGTAGGGCTGTCGGTTCGATATCGACAACGTCAGGCTCAGGGCCCCTGCAAAGATCCCGACCGACGCCGTGACGCACAGGCCCGCAATGAGGTAGTCCCACGGGACTCCGCCGAAGACACGGACCACGGCCAGGATGGGCAGACTGATCGCCAGCAGAGATCCGGCCTGCAAGAGCTTGCTCACGAGCTTGCCGGTCACGATTTGAACGCTGCGGACTGGCGTGACCATCAACACGTCCAGCGTCCTCTGGCGAACCTCGGAGTTGATGGCGTCACCGAGCAGTGCGGCGGCCAGGATCTGGCCCGTGATGAACTGGAACCAGACCACCATGGCCACGATCCCCTTGCCCATCTCAGTCAGACGGGACGCCTGGAGGGCCCCCCCTGCGCCCCCGCTCGTACGCAGCAGCGAGGACCACAGGTACAGCACAACCAGCACGAGAGCGACCACGTAGGCAAAGCGAAGGACATAGAGCCTCCGCCGCCGGCTGGCGACACGGAGCTCCTTGTCGAAGATCGGCCCGGCAAGACGCAGCGGGCCCAGACACTGCAACAGACTGTCCGCAGACGTCGCGTTCATACCAGTCCCAGCCCCTCAATCATCTCCGCTTCACGCTTCACGGCTCAGTGCACAATTCCCTTGGTCAATTGCAGGAACGCGTCGTCGAGCTTGAGCTGCTCCGGATGGAGATAGACCAGGTCCAGGCCGGCGTTGACGAGCGTTCGGGCGATGACCCCGTCGGCATTTTGACCTTCGCAGAAAGTCACCGAAAGGTAGTCCCCCGCCGCCTCGACCTTCTGGATTTGCGGCAGCGCCGAGAGCAATTCGATCGCGCGGGCCGGATCGCCGACCACCTTGACGCGGACCTTACTCTGGATGCCCAGCCGGGGCCGGATCTCCTCGATGGTCCCGCTGAACACGAATTGCCCGCGTTCGATGATTCCGATGCGGTCGCAGATCTCCTCGAGCTCGCTGAGGATGTGGCTGGAGATCATGATGGTCTTGCCCATCCGCTTGAGTTCGCGGAGCAGCTCGCGCATCTCGATCCTCGCCCGCGGGTCCAGACCGCTGGCAGGCTCGTCCAGGACCAGCACCTTGGGGTCGTGGATCAGCACGCGGGCCAAGCCCAGCCGCTGCTGCATGCCGCGCGACAGGCTGTCCACCGGCGCAGCCCGCTTGGAGACCAGGTCCGTCAACTCCAGCACGCCGTCGACGATGGCCTTGCGTTTCTTGTACTCGATGCCGAATGCGGCGGCGAAGAACTCCAGGTACTCGAACACTTTGAGATCGTCGTAGACGCCCATGAAATCCGGCATGTACCCCACGCGGCGGCGGACGTCTTTACCCTTCTTGGACACATCGAGGCCGTCGATGAATGCCGCCCCGCTCGTGGGCTCCAGCAGAGTCACCAGGATTCGCATCGTCGTGGTCTTGCCGGCGCCGTTGGGTCCGATGAAACCGAAGATGTCTCCGGCCCCGATGTACAGGTCCAAATCACTCACCGCCACGAGGTTTCCGAAGTTCTTCGTCAGTTTTTTCGTCTCGATCATGGTCTTTCCCTCAATGGATCCTTACGAGCTGTCGGGCATACTGGATGTGATTGACCGCGTGCGTGCGTCCCTTGACCGAGAACGGCGCCGGCGCCTTGTCGAACGCCACGCAGACCACCGCCGTCTCGGAGTCCAGACTGGAATACATGCCCAGCGTCCGATGGAGACATCCCTGGGCGAAGAAGACGTTGTCGGCGACGCCGTGGAACACAGTAGGCAGTCGGGGCAGCTCCATGTCAGGCACCATGTTCGGCGACTGCCCGCCGGAATACGCACTACCCTGCGACCACAGGCGGAACGGACGCGTCCGCACCGCGAACTGCTTCGTCGTGTGGGCAGGCACCGATCCGAGGTCGGCGCAGCTGTCCTCGAACAGAATGGATCCCATCCGGATCTCGCTGCCTGAGGTGTTGGCGACCTCGACGGTGATCGCGCCGCCCTGGCGGGAAACAGCCGCATGAAACGGCATCTCCTTCGGCGTCCATTCGCACAGCAGCGACTGGACCGTCCAGATGCTGATCGGCAACGAGACGGGCAAATTGCCGCCGTCGGCCTGCCGGCAATAGATCTGCCGCACGCCCGATTGCCCCTGCTGGGCCCAGATTTCCTCCTGCATCGGAGCGACGCCCGACCACCACTGGTTCGGGGTCAAGCCCTCCAGCTCGTACTCGTCGCTGCGAGGGGCGAATATTCCTGCATACGAGGTGGCCCAGACGCAGTTGCTGTCGGCGATGCTGTCCAGGACGGTGACGGCGCGAAGCTCCATCGACCCGGCGCGAAGCCACTGGACGCCGTAGTAGGCGCCGATCGTAAAGACCGCGATCCAGGCCGTGCTCGTCACCCACGTATAGGGCTGTTTGTCCAGCCGCTTGAGAATCCAATAGTCCACCGGTCCCAGCAGCACGGCCAGCGCCGTCAGGGTCAGAATCACCCACCAGATGCTCAGGGGCTGCATCTGCCGCAACTCGAACAGGTAGTTCATCACCTGGTTGGCGGCGCTCTGGGCGATGCCGATTCGGTGACGATTGTCGTTCGGGCCGGGCTCCGCGGATGAACTGTCTGAGGTCACAATCAGGGAGCGTCCACGTCCGACCCCAACAGACGGATTCGCGTCGTCTCGCGTGCAGGCGGTAATCAATTTCGTCCAGAACGCCGCCGATCGCACGAGCTGCGACTGGTCGAACTGGACGAGCTCGAACGCCAGCACCCCGATGCGTCCGAATCCGATTCGACCGGTCCCAAAGAGAGACGCCGACCCAGGCTGGATCCGGCCCGAACCGAAAGCATTGGGTTTCAGTGAGAGAGGCCATGCGGTCACCGTCTGCGTCTGCTGCGGGTCCAACTTCCAGTCCTGCATCGCCTGCGGCGGGATCTCCACCTCGGTGGGATCGCCGATCTCGAACGGCATCGCGGTTCTCAGCGGACTATCGGCCGGAAGGGGATGGCGCCCCAGGATCAGCAACAGGGAACCTCCGTTGGAGATCCACTCGCAGATCGCCTGCATCTGCTGCGGCTTGAACAGCGACCAATCCGGATCGCAGAGGACCAGCAGGTCCAGACTCGCATAGGCGGTCCAATCCCAAGGCATCACCCGCGGGAGCTTGGCTCCGACGTAAACCGCTCCCCGCCCTCGACCGGACGTGCACGCCGTCTCCTTCGGCAACCGCATCAGTCCGAACTGACCCGCGCCGATCAGACCGATCAACATATCCTGCTCGTGAACCGCACGGAGCAGTCGATTCTGAGGCGAGGGCTCCCACAGAGTTCGGGAGTGACGCCATCGCGTCCGTCCGTGATCATCCCGGATCGCCAACTCGCACTCGGCGGCGCCGAACGCGAACTTCGTCGCCAGCGGGATCGCCTGCGAGACATCCGGCATCAACACGAAGCTCTGGGCGACATTCAACGTGTTCAGTCCATCCTGGCGGGCCCCCAGAGAGAACGTCCCGGCAAAGGGCTTCTTCTCATCGCTGGTCAAACCGATCTCGACCGGCGTCCACTCCATGGGCCGATAGTACCCGTCCCACCCGACCTCGAAGGTCACGTTGAACTCGATCTCCTTCGCCGCGCGCAGGCTGCCCGCCCAGGCCAGAACGCACAGGATCGCCATTACAATTCTATCCATCATGCAGACTCCCACCTTGCTCGCATGTCATGTCTCACATTCGAATCTTCAGATTGTACGCCAGCCACTCGATGCAGACCAAGACCAGCGCCGCCATCACCAGCAAGGGCCACAGAGGCACGTTGGCCCGCTGAACCCCCTGCCCCTGCGAGGCGACCGCCATGCCGGAAAGCTCGATCTTCTCCTGCGGTTCGATCCGACTCTCTTGCGCCGCCACCTGGCGCATCCAGGCGCGCCATCGTTCGACGTCACCGTAAGCGGCCCGGA
>CALMMH010001087.1 GCA_937868145.1 uncultured Phycisphaerales bacterium | reverse complement strand
TAATCGAGGTGCAGGACGTTCCGCTTCTTGTCCGCCTTGAGGTTGGCGTCCTTGAGGGTGGCGTACAAAGACCGGCACCGGCGGACCTTGACGAATTCGAACTCGGGGTCGGATTCGTCCTTGGTGATCAGGACCACGCTGCCGATGCCGAGCAGGCACTCCAGCAGCGAGCGGCGAAGCTTCAGGTCGACCACGCGGAACATGTCGATGTTGTCGACCTGGCGGTCGAAGATGCCGCGGGACCACTCGATCCGGTCGGGCGTCACGTCATAGCGGATGCTCTTGAGCGAGGCGATCTTCCAGGCCAGGACCAGCATCGCGATAACAACCAGGCTCAGGGCCCCCAGGTCGATCCAGTTCTCAATCAGAGTCAACTGCACCGCGGGGATGTTCGTTTTGGGGATGTGCGTCACCAGTTGGGTCATCGGGTAATGATAGACCGCCCAGCACAGGGCCATGAGGGCGATGCCTCGGGCGAACGTCCCCGCCAGGGCCAGGATGCTGGGCCGGCCGGACCAGAGGGCATTGCTTTCGACTTCTTCGGCCGCGGACTCCTCCGTCTCGGCTTCGGGATCGGCCTCCGCCTGGTTGGCACAGAGCTTGGCGGCCGCCTGGCAGCGATCCGCCGTGAGGAACTCCCCGCAGAAACGACACTTGATCGCGTTGTAGCGGATGGTCTCGGCGCAGAACGGGCAGGGTTTGGTCCGATGCCGCGTCCCGGGCGATCTCGGCACGGGCACCGCCTCCACCTCATGCGGCGTCGTTATGTCGTCTGACTCCACTTTCACCAGCCGGTTTGCCATATCATCCTATGTATCGGCAGAGAAGGCCCGAAAAGACCAGTGGTATGGCTGAGCGGCCCATAGTTTCTGGTTATGGGACGCGGTTATCCAACGTCGCAGGCGAAACGATCGGCTTGTTCCTTGTCAGCGGGTCGTTCGGTGCGTAGACTGTTGCGCTATGACTCTGGCGATTGAGACGAGCGGATTGTGCAGGCGGTTTGGCGAGGTGGTCGCCGTGGAGGGGCTGGATCTGCGCGTGGAGAAGGGGACGTTCTACGGATTCCTCGGTCCCAACGGCGCGGGCAAGTCCACCACGATCAAGATGCTGACCGGCCTGCTGGCCCCCAGCGGCGGCCAGATGCGAATCCTCGATCAGGACCTGTCCGACGGGGACGGAGCCCGCGAGATCAAGAGACGAATCGGCGTCGTGCCCGAGCAACTGGGCCTCTTCGACAACCTGACCGGCCGGGAGTACCTGACCTTCGTCGGGAGGATGTACCGACTGCCCATTCCGACCGTCCGCGAGCGATGCGAGGAACTCCTGGCGATGATGGGACTGGCCGGCGAGGAGCGCAAGCTCACGATGGAGTACTCGCACGGCATGAAGAAGAAGCTCGCCCTCGCGGCGGCGCTGATTGCCAATCCCGACGTCCTGTTCCTCGACGAACCGTTCGAAGGCGTCGACGCGGTCGCCTCCCGCGTGCTGCGGGACATGCTCAGTCGCTGCGTGCAGCGAGGGGCCACGATCTTTCTCACCTCGCACGTCCTGGAAATCGTCGAGAAGCTCTGCTCGGCCGTCGGGATCATCGCCCAAGGCAAGCTCGTCTACCAGGGCACGATGGAGGAGATCCGCCAGAGCGGCTCGCTGGAGGACCGGTTCATCGCGGCGGTGGGGCTCGGCCGGATCGAGCGGCAGACGCTCAGTTGGCTGGAGGCGTGAATGGACTGGAACCAACTGCGAACCATCCTGTGGCTGCGGTGGCGGTTGACGCAAAACCAGTGGGCTCGCGGCGGAAAGCTGAACGCGGGGATCAGCGTCGCCATCATGGTCGTTCTGCTGGCGATCGGCGTGGGCGGCGGGATCGGGGGCGTTCTGCTGGGCTTCTTCAAGCTGTTCAGGAATCCGGCGGCCATGCTGGCCGTGTACGATGGTCTGGTCCTGATGTTCCTGCTCTTCTGGTGCATCGGCATCATCTCGACGATCCAGCGGTCCGAGTCGATCGACATCAGCAAGCTCCTGCATCTACCGGTTTCGCTCAAAGGCGTCTTTCTGGTCAACTACATCGCGTCGCATGCCACCTTGAGCCTTGTCGTGTTCCTGCCGGCGATGTTGGGACTGGCTGTGGGGCTGGCCCTGGCCAGGCATGGGGGGATGATCCTGCTGGTCCTGCCGATCGTGGGGTTTATGTTCGCGGTCACGGCGTGGACCTACTGCCTGCGAGGATGGCTCGTGATTCTCATGCAGAATCCCCGGCGGTACCGCGCGGTGGTTGCCATCGTCACGGTGACCTTTGTGCTGTTGTGCCAGCTTCCGAACCTTCTGAACTTCGCGTCCTGGCGCAAGCCGCATGCAGTGAATCGGCCCCCGGCCGAGGCGCAGGCCGGCACGGCTGAGCAGGGGCCCCAAACCGGGATTCCATCCGCGATTCTTCTGGCGCATCAGTTCGTGCCGCCGTTGTGGATCGGCAACGGGGCGATGTCTCTGGCGAACGGAGACCCGGCGCCGACGATTCTGGCCGGGGCGGCCTTGTTCGGCATCGGCGGATTGGGCCTGGCAAGGGCTTATCGTTCGACGCGCCGGTTCTATGAAGGGTGGACATCAGGCAAGAAGGCCAAGCCGATCCGGAACGTGCGGTCGGCAACGCTCGCCGCAGGGAGCCTTCTGGAGCGGAGGCTGCCCGGCATTTCGGAGGACGCCGCAGCGATGACGCTGGCTTCTCTGCAGTCGCTCCGGCGGGCGACCGAGGTCAAGACGGCCCTGGCCTACAACGCCGTCATGATCCTGTTCTTCGCCGGCACCGCCATGCTCTCGCATTCCCGCCACCCGAGCCTCCGCATGCAGCTCTTCTACGCCACCGGGATCGCCCTGTTGCCGTTCCTGGGCATGACCTATTTGATGAGCAATCAGTTCGGCTTCGACCGTTCGGGCTTCCGGACGCTGGTCTTGTCTCCGATGCCTCGATCGCAGATCCTTCTGGGCAAAAACCTCGCTCTTCTGCCGGTCGGCATGATTCTGGGGTTGATCTACCTGGCTCTGGCGGCAGTGGGACTTCGCCTCGGCGGGATCGTGATCCTGGCGGCGGTGGTGCAGTTGATCGCCGCATTCTTTCTCACGTGCATCCTGGGCAACACGATCTCGTCGTTGCTGCCGCATCGGATTCGCGAGGGCACGCTGGCCGCGACGAAGGTCGGCGCCGCCAAGGCTCTGCTCGGTCTTCTCGCCCACATGATCAGCATGACCATCCTGTCCCTGTTGTTCCTGCCGGCGGTGTCGGTTGGGCTGGGATTCTCGACGGAAGGGTTGCTGCCGCAATTGACTTATCTGGTCCTCTCGGCTGTGGAGCTGTTCATCGTTGTGGCAGTCTACAGCTTCACTCTTCCGAGCCTGGGCCGGCTCCTGCAGCAGCGGGAGAAAGAGATCCTGCGGGTGGTCACGCAGGAAGTCGAATAGGTCGCCCGCCGGACCGATTACGGCGGACACTTGGCGCAGAACGAGCGGAACAGATTCGTGCTCAGGTATCGGTCGCCGCGGTCGGGCAGCAAAGCGACGATGGCGCCGTAAGTCATCGTGCGGGCGATGCGCAGGGCGCCTGCTATGGCCGCTCCGCTGGACATGCCGACGAAGATTCCCTCTCGGGCCGCCAGCCGGCGGGTCATCTCGAAGGCCTCCTCATCGTCCACGGTGATCTTGTCGTCGAGCAGGTCCGGCTCGTAGATCGGCGGCACGATGGCCTCCGTCATGTTCTTGAGTCCCTGGATCGCATGGCCCCGTCGGGGTTCGACGCCGATGACCCGGGCCTCGGGTCGCCTCTCCATGAGGAACCGCTTGACCCCCATGAGAGTCCCGGTGGTGCCCATGCCGGCCACGAAGACGTCGATCCTCCCCTCGGTTTGCGAGAGAATCTCCGGACCTGTGGTCTCGTAGTGGGCCAGCACGTTGGCCTCGTTGGCGAACTGGTTGGGCATGTAATACGTGTCCGGTTCCGAAGCCAGGAGTTGATGGGCCTTGCGGATCGCGCCGTCCGTGCCTTCCTGGGCGGGCGTCAGAACGACTGTGGCATTCAATGCCTGAAGGATCTGCTGCCGCTCCATGCTGACGCACTCGGGCATGCAGAGCTTGACGCGGTACCCGCGGGCCGCGCCGATCATGGCGATGGCGATGCCCGTGTTGCCGGAGGTGGCTTCCAGGATGGTCTTGCCCGGCGTCAGTTCACCCGATTCCTCGGCTTTCCTGATCATGTAATACGCGGGGCGGTCCTTGACGGAACCGCCGGGGTTTGCGCCCTCGAGTTTGCCGAAGAGCCGCACGCCGGCCGGCGCCGAG
>CALMMH010001086.1 GCA_937868145.1 uncultured Phycisphaerales bacterium | reverse complement strand
CCGAGCCCTTCACATAGATGTGGGGCCGGATCAACCGCAGCGCCTCCTCGGCCGTGGGCCACTGGTTCACCGCGACGTAATCGACGGCGCTGAGGGACGCGATGGCCTCGGCGCGAAGCTGCTCGCCGAAGGCCGGGCGTTTGTCCCCCTTGTCGACGTACACATCCGGCGTGAGGGTCACCACGAGGATGTCGCCGAAGCTGCGGGCCTGCTCGAAATAGCGGATGTGCCCGATGTGCAACAGGTCGAATACGCCGTGGCAATGGACAATTTTCTTATTCGCATCGCGATGCGGCTGGAGTACGCCAGGCAGCTCGTTCAGTGGGTAGATCTTGTGGCTTTGACTCATATTTGTTTGGGTCTCGATGTCGATCGCCCCACGTCAACGTCGAGGGCGCAAGGAAGTGAATCGGTTTGGATTGGGCCGCCGTGCTCGTCGACAGGAGCAGATTGGCCATGTCATGGCTCAAATCCGTGACAAGGATGGCGTCGTAATCCACGCTCTCCAGATCCGCCAGGCGATAACAGGGCAGATGATAGAATTTCTTTTCGGTCGCCGTGCCGCGAACTTCGACAAAGCCGGCAATTCGATCCAGGTCCAAGCCGAACAGATCGAAGAAAAAGAAGTCCATCGCGTTCTTGCCGGTCCCAAAGATGATGATCTTCGGGGCCCTGCGGAGATCGGCTCCCAGGTTCTGGTAGTACTCCCGCGTCTGAGGCAGATCCATGAAGTGGAAAAAATTCTTCTGATGACACGCGGAACACCGGAACGAATAATCCACGACGTTCACAGCGTCCTGCGTGCGGATGGGCAGCGCGTGCCTGGCTCCACACCGACAACAGCGTCCGACAAGGCTGATCTCCCGCTCGCCGTTGCTGTCGGGACCGGCGACCAGGGATGCATCCTTGGCGCAAAACTCACGGTACTGGAAAGAGAGGTATCGCCTGATCTGCTTGTAGACGGTTTCAAAGACGGTCTCAGACGGCATCGCACTGATGTTGAAGTAGTTCATTTCGGTGACCGAGGGATGCCTCCAGGGCCACTCCCGCATCCGATTGGTCATGTAGTCCCATTCGTCGACAATCAACCCTTTCTTGATCGCCCGGATGTAGATCGGAATGCCCGGATAGGTCGCCACGAGCCCGAAGTTCGCGTCCATCTTGTTGTCGATCACGAAATCGATGGTCTTCTTCAGATCCTCCTCGGTTTCGTCCTCGTTGGTCATCATGAACGGCGAATCGACGACCAGTCCGGCCCGCCGGCCTGCGTCGAGAGTTCGCTTGAACTGATCGAGCGTACATCCTCGCTTGAGCATGGGCAGAATCTTCTCCGACGCGCTTTCCAGCCCGGCGCAGATCAACGCACAGCCGGCCTCCTTCATCGCCGGCAGGACATCGGTGTCTTGGTCCATGCGGAAACAACAGGCCCACGGCTTGCGAATTCCGGTCTTCTTGTACTCCCGGCAGAACTCCAGGATATCCGCCTCGGACTGAAAAAAGATCTCCGTGGCGAAGCTGATCCACTCGAACTGATACCGGCGATTCCACTCGTCGATTTCCCGCAAGACATGGTCGATCCTGCGAGGCACGAACCGTCCCACCGAGGGCGAACAGAAGCTGCACCCTCCCTTGCAGCCGCGGCCGGTCAGCACGGGCATCATCCGGCCCAAGCCCGGCGCGACGTGATGGCGGTAAATGTCGATATAGTACTGCATGTCCAGGGCCCCATAGCTGGGCAGGAAAAATTCCTCGTCGAGCGCCAGCCGCTGAGCCTGATTCCGGACGATGCTCCCGTCCGGCTTCTTGAACGCCACACCGGGAACGGATTCGAAACCGGTCCCCGCTTCGATCGCGCGGAGCAGTTGGGGAAACGCCGTTTCCGCCTCGCCCAGGACAGCAAAATCGATCGGCAGCTTGTCTAAGAGCAGGTCCATGCGGGCGTTCTTGGTGATGTTTCCCCCCAGCACCAGCGGCGTCCGCGGAGCCAGGATCCGCAGTTTCGCCAACATCTCGCGGAACCAATTGAGGCCGTAGACGAACCCGCCGGTTCCGATCGCCAGGTACTCCCCGTTGGCCGCCTTTCGGAGATAGTGCTCCATGGGCATGGCCGGACGGTGGGTGTCGAGAAAATCCACGCCGTATCCCGCCCGCTCCACACAGGCCACGACATATCCCATTCCGATGGGAATGAACCGAAACGGAGGCTTGACCAGAAGCACTTTCTTCATCGTCGTTCCTCGCAATCAGATCCGGAGTTCGCGGCGGTCTTGGCCTTCATCCGAGCCGTCACGCACAAATGCCATCCCCACCGCCTCTCCAGAAATCGAACCAGAGAAGTCGGCATCCATCGGAACAGCCAGGTCTTGCGGTACTCGTACCGTTTGTATTCGGGGATGCTGTAAGGAAAGATGTGTTCGATCTCTGCGGACTCCACCGCGAATCCTTCGAGCAGCTTCCGCACGGTCTTCCGCGAGTAGCTGTACGTCACGGGGCAGCCCGTCTGGGCCTCGGAATGGCGGGCGATCCGCTCATCCAACTTCCAGAACGCCCCCTTCCCGCACGCCAGCACGATCCAGAGGACTTTGTAGGAATAGCGATGGTACACCATCATCTTGAGCACGCTTGCGGGTCCCATGTACTTGCGGATCTCCGCGATCACGTTCTGTGGATGCGGAGTGTGGTGGATCACGCCGAACGAATAGATCAAATCGTAGGCGTCGATCGGAACGACCTCCGACAATCGCTCGGCATTCGCCTGGTAGAACGTGATGCGGTCCTGCAAGCCAAACACCGCCGCACGCTTCCTGGCCAATCCCAGAGACTCCTCCGAGAGATCCACCGCCGTAACCTGAGCCCCGGCCCGGGCGAAGCGGATCGTGTCCGTTCCAATCCCGCAGCCGATCTCGAGAACCTTCTTCCCGTTCCACCGTTCGAACTCGGCGAACCCCGGGATGTGCGGCTCCACCCAGTACTTCCGGGCCTCAACCTCCTCAAAATACTCGCGGGACCCAACCTTCCTAGGTGAGTGCCGGATGTTGCACGGCCGGGCGTCCCAGTACCGGCGCACGTCGTCGACCGTCCGGGTGCAGAATGCTTGCGCCAATGTCATATGCGATTCTCCCTGAAGACTGCACAGCGGTTCCAAAAGGCTGGTAGGCGAACTTCCTGAACGGGACACCTCGGTAGATGCGCCAGCAGTCGATCAAAAGCGGCAGAGGAGCAACCCGCTCCTCCAGCCGATTGATGTCCAATTGGCTGTACTGCGGCCACGGCGTCAGCATGATCACAGTGGAGGCGCCGGCGACCGCCTCGTACGGGCAGTCGCAGTAGACGCCGCGGCCCCGCAGGACCGCTGAAGCGCTCGCCAGGGCCTTCGGATCATGCATTCGAACGATGTACCCCGCATCGAGGAGCTTCTCGGCCAGCATCAAGGGCTGGGACTCCTCCACGATGTGAGTGCCCGGCTTATAGGACAGGCCCAGCAGCGCAACAGTCGATCCGGGCAGAGCGTGCTCCCCCACCATCGTGAACAGCCGCTGAACGATTTGCCTGTTCACTTCCACCACGCGAGGACTCAGGTGCGCCCGTGTTCCGGCGTCCTCGGCGCACCGTTGGAACGCCAGATTGTCCCGCGGGAAACAAGGCCCTCCAAAACCGAGGCCGCCCTTGAGATACTTGCGTCCCACCCGGGCGTCGGCTCCGATGGCCGTGGTCACCACATCCACATCCGCTCCCGGAATCCGTTCGCAGATCGACGCCAGCTCGTTGGCGAAGCTGATCTTCATCGTCACGTAGCAATTGAGGCTCAGCTTCGTGATCTCAGCGTTGGTCAGATTCATCAGGGCATAGTAGGGATTGCTCTCGACCACCGAGGCATACAACGATCGAGCGGTCTGAGCGGACCGGTCGTCCGAAGCCCCGATCAGCAGCAGATCCGGATGGAGAAAATCGTGGATTACCGAACCCAGGGCCACGAACTCGGGATTGTACAGCAGTCCGAAATCCAGTCCGCAAACCTTGCCGGTCAACGACTCCAGCATCGGTTTGAAGATCCGCTCGCATGTGCCCGGCATGACGGTTGAGATGATGCCGACGATGTGAAACGTCGTTTTGGCCTTCAACGCCTCGGCCATTCGCTCCAGGACCGTCTCGATGCAGGCGTTGGAAAACCGGCCACTGGAATCGCTCGGGGTCGGAACGGTGATCAGGGTGATGTCGCTGTCCCGAACGGCCCGGCCATAGTCCGTCGTGAAATTCATGTTGTGCCGGCACTGGTCCAGGAGGTCGGACAGTCCCGGTTCGTCGATGGGACACCGGCCCGCCTGCAAAGCGGCGACGTGCGGTCCGTCGGAGTCGACGCCGATCACGGCATGCCCCTTGCCCGCGAAACACGCCGCCGAACACAGGCCTAGCTTGCCCAAGCCGATGGAAGAAACGGTCAATCGACGATTGATGGTTGAGGAGGGGTGGTCTGTCATAATCGGGAGTCCGTAGTTAACGATCCGTTCGGTAGGCAGCGACGACTCGTTTGACCTTTCGCAGTTGTTTGAGCTTGTTCTGCACGTCGGCCTGCTCGGCCCGCAGGATCAGGGTCAGTTCTTCGTACAGACGGCCACGCACTGGGGGCCGCCGGCGGGCAGGCCCGCTTTGCGCCGGCCGTCGGGAC
>CALMMH010001085.1 GCA_937868145.1 uncultured Phycisphaerales bacterium | reverse complement strand
TGCGGATTCTCCTTCTTGAATCGGATCACGAGATCGATGATTTCCTGCGACATCCGCGGGCGACCTGGGTTCTTGCAGTTCCCGCTCCCGTCGTACTTCTGGGCGATGAGCTTGCGGTACCAGCGGAGTATGGTCTCGGGTGTGAACAGGACCGTCGTTGCCTCCAGGAGTTTTCGCGTCAACTGCTTGGCCTTGGCGGCCAGCCTGATCCTCTGGCGATCATTCAGGAGGATGCGTTTGTCCTTCTCCTGCTGTTCCTTCAGGACTCGGACCTGCTCTTTGAGGTAGTCGATGGCCTTCCAGAGTTCCTTGTCGAGACAATAAGCCAGACACGTCATCATCGTAAGCCACAGATGCTGTTTCATAGTCGGCAGAGGCTACCGGACCGATGGGTGGCAGGCAAGCGTCTTCGTCCGGCGACGGCACAAGCCAAGAGGATGAAGGCACTTACGCTCGGATAGTATTTGAACCCTCCGCCATTGAGAACATCGTACGCGTCACGAACGTTCGGATTGCGCACATGACTGAACCCATGCCGTTCTACGTCAGCCCCTGGGCTGATTTCTCCCTTGAATTGCTATCCCCACAGGTGATATAACCGTGACATGGCTATAAAATCAAAATTCCTATCAGCGGTTCTTTGTTCTTGGTTACTGGTCGCCGTTCAGGCGTTCGCCGGGGAGCGGGTCGCGCTGTGGCCGGAAGGGAAGATCCCGGATTTCCAGACCGGTCAGATCGCGGCGACCACCCAGGAGGTGACGGCTCCAGGATTCAAGGCGGCGGACCATGCGATGCCGTATCTCGACTGGTACGAGGCGCCGGCGGAGAAAAACGGCGGATCCGTGTTGCTCATTTCAGGCGGCGGTTATCACAGTTGCTGCGACGGGGTGTGGATTGACCGGGTCGCGAAGAAGTTCACCGAACTCGGGTTCGTTTGCGCGAGCCTCACCTACCGTACGCCGCGTCCGCAAGGGCTGCCGATCTACCAGAGCGGGTGGGAGGATGGACAACGCGCCGTCCGTCTCGTCCGCAACGACGCGAAGAAGCGAGGGTTCGACCCGGAGAAGATCGGCGTGTTCGGATTCTCCGCGGGTTCGCACCTGACAGTCTTGCTCGCGACGAGCGCGCTCACACCGGCGTACGGGCCGGTCGACGAACTCGACCAGCTTCCCTGCCACGTCAACTGGGCGGTGCCGATCTACACCGCCTACGCGCTCACGGACGGACTTACCGGCCCCAACACGCGCGATGGCGACGCGATCGACGTAGAGCTCTCGAACGTGTTCAGGTTCGACGCGAAGACTTGTTCGATGTCGCTCTTCCACGGCGGGGCAGACATCTATTCGCCGAACGGCTCCACGCAGATCTACCGCCAGCTCCGCAGGATGAACATCCCGGCCGAGATCCATCTCTTCGCAGACCGTCCCCACGGTTTCATGGGTGACTCGAGCCAGAGCGAGAACGGCACGGCTTACGACCACTGGCTCGACCGTATCGCCGAGTACCTCCGCCAGATGAATTTTGACGGGCGTCTCGGCGAGGAAGAAGATCTGATGGCCCGCTATCCGAACGACGACGCTTGCGGCGAATACCGCAAGGAGCCGGTCTGGCCGGAAGGCAAGATGCCGGATGTGCAGACGAACCAGTGCCCGCCTTATATTGAGTGGCACATGCCGAAGGAACTCAGGACGAAGGCGATCCAGATCATCTACTCTGGCGGCAGCTACATGGGCAACGATCCGGACGGATTCGAAGTCGCGCCGGCGCGGCGTTACCTGAACGAAAAGGGCATGACGGTCGTAACGATGAAATACCGCACGCCGCGTCCGCTGGGCGGGCTGGCCAAGCACACGACGGCGTGGCAGGATCTGCAGCGCGCCATCCGAATCGTCCGCAGCGAGGCCGCGGCGAAGGGGCTCGATCCCAACCGCATCGGCATCATGGGCTCCTCGGCCGGCGGACACCTGACGATCATGGGCGCGACCAACTCGCAGCGCCGTTCCTATTGGCCGATCGACGACCTTGACAAGATTTCCTGCAACGTGCAGTGGGCGGTCGCGATCTATCCGGCGTACGCGCTCACGGACGGCGCAGACGCCCCTAATGCGAAGGGCGGCAACGAGGACGACGCGAGGCTCGTCCCTGAGTTCTCGTTCGACCTCGCGACCTGTCCGATCCTGTTCATCCACGGCGATGCGGACGGTTGGGCGGCGATGAATTCGGTGAAATGCTGGGAGCAGCTTCGCCGGATGGGAATCCAGTCCGATCTCCACACGCTCGTCGGACGCGATCACTGCTTCCAGAGGAAAGCGGCTCCGGGCACGGGCAGCTATACCTGGATGGGGCGCATTTGGGAATTCATGAACCACAAGGGTTTCAACAAGTAAAAAAGCAAACAAGGCCGACGTAAGGTGCAAATAATCATCGGCGCGTAACACGAGCGATTTCAAGGAGTTGCCGTCGGAATCGCCAGCGAAGATGAGGTGGTAGGGGGGGGCGTATTGCAGGTAATTTGCCCGCAAACGCCGCTCGGATGAGCGTCTCTGGTGGCCAGGTCGCCCCGGGTGCGCACTGTCTCTGGCAGAAGAGTAGGGCAGGGGAGTGTCAGGCCGCTTTGCGGTGGTAGGATTTCAGCAGTCTCCCCCCCCAGATGCTCGATACAGATGATTTCGCCTTGGTTCCCTTCATGCTGCGGCTCGATGATCCGGCCGAGCCCCTGGTGAATCCTCTCATGATGATAGTACTGGAGATACTCGGCCAAGACGTACCGCA
>CALMMH010001084.1 GCA_937868145.1 uncultured Phycisphaerales bacterium | reverse complement strand
CAGCGGCACGATCGAAGGGACCGATGTCCCCGTGAATTCCCTCGCGGGATTGGCCTTGAAGCCCCTGCTCGACGGTCGCCTGCGGTTCATTCCCGAGCGGTACGCCAAGACCTATCAAACCTGGCTGGAGAACCTGCGGGACTGGCCGATCAGCCGCCAGCTCTGGTGGGGACATCGCATCCCGGTGTGGTCGAAGCCGGGACAGCAGAATGGAACGGCTCTGCCCGCCGGAGTTCATTCGGTTCAGGCGGACACCGACGATGGCCCGGTGGTCTTCGCCTGTGTCGCTCCGGACCACGAAGATGCGGAGAAGAAGCTCGAATCCCAAGGATGGAAACGCGATTCGGATGTACTCGACACATGGTTCTCTTCTGCGTTATGGCCGTTCAGCACGCTGGGCTGGCCGCAAGAAACGCCGGAGGTCAAGCGGTTCTACCCGGGCAACGTGCTGTGCACCGCCCGCGAGATCATCACGCTGTGGGTCTCCCGCATGGTGATGATGGGACAATACTGCGCGGGCGATATCCCGTTCCGCGACGTCTACATTCACGCGATGATCCAGGACGGCGAAGGCCGCAAGATGTCCAAGAGCCTGGGCAACGGGATCGATCCGCTCGTCGTGATCGACAGCCACGGCGCCGACGCGATGCGGTTCACGCTGGCGACCATGACCACGGACACGCAGGACATCCGCATGCCGGTGGCGTCCATGACGCTGCCGGACGGGCGGACCGTCAACACCTCGCCCAAGTTCGACGTCGGCCGTAATTTCTGCAACAAACTGTGGAACGCGTCGCGATTCGCGATGATGAACCTCGAAGGCATGGACCCCGCCGGTTTCGACGCGAGCAAGTTGGACGTCACCGACCGCTGGATCCTGTCCCGCCTGGCGACGACCCGCGACGAGGTGACCGCGGCCGTCGAGTCGTTCAAATTCAGCGAGCCGATGAATCTTTTGTACCGTTTCTTCTGGAACGACCTGTGCGACTGGTATCTCGAGTGGGCCAAGTCTCGAATGCGAGACGACGCGAGCAAGGGAGTCGCCCAGAACGTCCTGGCCTTCGTGCTCGACCAGACGTTGCGTCTGCTGCACCCGTTCATCCCCTTCATCACCGAAGGCATCTACCAGAACCTCAGGGAGCTGACGCCCGTTCGGGAGTTGCGGGGCGTCGCCAGCGGCGACAACGCGGAAGCCCTCGCGGTGGCGCCATGGCCGCAGAGCATGGAGTCCCTGAAAGACGCCGTGGCCGAGGCGCAGATCCAGGTCGTGCAGGACGTCGTGCGGGCCATCCGGGACATCCGGAGCAAATACAACATCGCGCCGAGCGCCAAGCTCAAGGCTTCCGCCGCAGCGCCGCAGGTTGTCGCAGGCGTGCTGGAGGCCGGCAGCCCGCTGGTTTGCCAGTTGGCGGGGCTCGCAAGCTTCCAGGCGGCCGAGGGGCTCGACAAGCCGAACAACGCGGCGACGGCCATAGTAGAAGGCACGAACGTGTACGTGCACGACGTGATCGACCCCGAGGCCGAACGGGCCCGACTGGTCAAGCAGAAGCAGGAAATCGAACAGGCGAAAAAAGGCGTGGAGAGCAAGCTGTCCAACGAGAACTTCGTGGCCCGAGCCAAGCCCGAAGTGGTCGCGCAGGCCCGCGAGAAACTCCAGCAGCTTCAGGACCAATTGCAGGCGGTCGACAAGCATCTGGCCGAGCTCGGCGGATGAGAATGGCAGGGCGAATTCTTCCCTCTTAAAGCAGGTCGAATAGTCGTTTCGCAGAGGCGCTGTTGAAAGGTCAGGGGGATCGGATGGAAGTGGAAGTTGAACTGTCGCGGATCATCATCAATGAGACTTCCGACCAGCAGATCATCGTGCTGAAGGAGCGTCACGGCCCACGCGCGTTTCCGATCGTGATCGGAATCGTGGAGATCTTCGCGATCGACCGAAGGCTCAAGGGGATCAAGCCGCCTCGCCCGATGACCCACGACCTCCTGGCCAACATCATCGACGGCCTGGGAGCCACGGTCGAGCGAATCGTGATCAACGACCTCCGCAACCACACGTTCTACGCCAAGATCCATCTGAGCATCGACGGCCGCACGGTTCAGATCGATTCCCGCCCGTCCGACGCCATCGCGCTGTGCGCTGCCCTGAAGGCCCCTATTTTTGTGGCTGAGCACGTTTTTGACCTGACGGATCAGTGACGAAGGTCGCCACGATCAGCAGGCCGACCGCGATGCACAGCCAGGCGTCGGCCACGTTGAAGGTGTGCCAGTGCCGGCCCGGCCAGTAGACCACGTCGATGAAGTCGCGGACTCTGCCTTCGTTGAAGATGCGATCCCAGAGATTGCCGCAGACGCCTGCCCCGAAGAGCCCCAGCGCCGTCTGAATCACCCGCTGCTTGGCGGCGCCGAAGAAGAACACGCCGAGGATGATGATCATCGCAAGCACGGACACCCCGATCAGAAACGGCCTGGCGCCCTCGGCAATCCCGAAGGCGGCCCCATCGTTCAGGGCCAACTGGAAGGAGAGGAACCCCTGGATGATCGTCGCGCTCCGATCGCCCTCATTCCATAGCCATGCGAACACCGCCTGCTTGGACCCCAGATCCAGCAGCAGCCCCACCAGCAGCACCGGCCAGAAGATCAGATGCGCCGTCCGATCGGGCAACTCCATGCGTTGACGGAGGCTCAGAGGACAACGGGGTGCGATGGTTTCGACCTTTTCTCGATTGCCGGTATCCATGATGTCAGTCATTCAATCCCTGCGATGGATTTGGTTGTCTGGTGTTTTCGCGAATCAGTCTCTCCAGCACCTGTCGCTTAGACTGGTTCGGATTGACGGCCAGAGACCGACGCCAATGCCGAACGCCCTGCTCCCGCCAGCGGTCATCTCCGGTCTGGTCCGCCTTGAGAATGCAGACGGTCCCCAGGCCCCGATAGGCTTCCCAGTCGCCGCCGTCCAGATCGATCGACCTTTGATAGGCCTGCATCGCCCGATCCATATCGCCCATCTTGATGAAACAGAAGCCCAAATGGCGAAAAGCCGTCCCGTCGTTGGGACGCTTCTGCGTCGCCGCGGTCAGGGCGTCCCGAGCCCGGTCGTAGCGTTCCGCTTTCACACAGGCTACGCCCAGCGACACCAGAACGTTCGGATCCGGATCGCCCAGTGTCAACAATCTCTCGTAAACCGCGATCGCCCGCACATAGTCCTTCTGCCCTTCACAGGCTTTCGCCAGCGCAGGCAGCAACTCCCGGGAGCGCTCCATCCCGGCCCGTTCGCAGTAGGCCGCCGCCTGGGCAAGCTGCCCGCCCTTCATCGAACAATCCGCCGCATCAACAAAAGCATCAACGCGGTTGGGATCCAACTCCGCGGCCCGACCATAGGCTTGAGCCGCCGGCAAATGCTTTTCCAGCTTCTCATACGTCTGGGCCAGATTCAACTGATTTTCGGACGACGCCGGTTCCATCTCGGCCGCTTGCTTGAACGCGGCCAAAGCTTTTCGAGGGTCTCCGACCCTCTCATAGGCTTTGCCCAATTCGGAATACGCCGGCTTGAAGTCAGGATCGGTCTTGACCAGCTTCTCCAACTTCTTGATGGCGGGCCGATCCCGGCCGGATTCCCGAAGCGCCACGGCGTCCGTATACAGACTCAGCGAGGGCTGTCGCGGAGTGCACCCCCCAAACAGGCTCAAGATCAGCCACAGGGCCGCGAACCTCGCCGCGTCAACCTTGTCGTTTTTCCCGCAAGCCAACAGGCTTCCTTTCCAGATGCCCGAACGTCGTCCATTCACCATTTCGCATCTTGCCAAGCGGCGAATTATACCAGAACCCACCTCTCAGTCAAAGCCATTGACGCCGCGGGCGGGAATCTGCGACCGGCCTGCCAAAGATTTGACAGCAGCCCCCCGCCGTCGATATGATACGACACCCGTAGATGGTTTGGCGGGCCGTTTCTGCGCTTGGAATCGGGTCCCCGGACGCAATACACCGCGTTGGAGCCCTTGTACCTGTTTGAAAGGCATGTTCGACATGACGAAAGAGAAGATCACCCTGAAAAAGAGGCCGTGCGTTCTCATCATCCGCGACGGCTGGGGTTACAATCCGGACCCGAACGAAGACCCGTACAACTCGATCAAGCGGGCCCACGTCCCGACCGACGCCATGCTCATGGCGGAATACCCCCATTGCCTGGTGCACACCTACGGCGAATGGGTCGGCCTTCCCGACGGCACCATGGGCAACAGCGAAGTCGGCCACCAGAACATGGGCGCCGGCCGAGTCGTGCCCCAGGAATCGGTCCGACTGACCTTCGCCATCCGCGACGGCTCGTTCTTCCAGAACGAGGAATTCCTCAAGATGGTCGATTTCGTCAAGACCCACAAGGGCAAGGTCCACTTCATGGGCCTGGCCAGCGATATTGGCGTGCACTCGCTGCTCAGCCATCTCTACGGCCTGCTGGAGCTGGCCAAACGCAACGATCTCAAGGATGTCTTCATCCACGCCTTCACAGACGGACGCGACTCGCCGCCCGACAGCGGTCTGGGCTACATCACCAGCATCGAAAAGAAGGCCGCCGAGATCGGGGTCGGCAAGATCGCGACGGTCGCAGGCCGGTTCTATGCGATGGACCGCGACAGCCGTTGGGACCGCGTGCAGAAGGCATTCGAGTGCCTGCGGTTCGGCAAGGGCCTCAAGGCCCGCAGCGCCACCGAGGCTGTCAAGAGCAGCTATGAGAAAGGCGTGACGGACGAATTCATCGAGCCGACCGCCATCGTCAACGAGAGCGGCGAACCGCTGGCGACGATCTCCGACGGCGACGGCGTCGTATTCTTCAACTTCCGCGGCGACCGGCCCCGCGAGATCACCCGCGCGTTCGTCGATCCGGACTTCAAGGAATTCACCAGGACCCTCAAGCCGGACCTGTACTTCGTCTGCATGACCGAGTACGACGCTTCCATTCCGACGCCGGTGGCCTTCCCGAAGCCGACCAAGATGAAGAACACGCTCGGCGCGTACTGGGGCTCCCTCGGACTCAAGCAGTTCCGCTGCGCCGAAACCGAGAAGTATGCCCACGTGACCTTCTTCTTCAACGACTACAACGAGAAGCCGTTCAAGGGCGAGGACCGGCAGATCGTGCCGTCGCCGAAGGTCCGCACATACGACCTCAAGCCCGAGATGAGCGCTTATGAGGTGATGAACGTCGTGCTGGAGCGGCTGGAGTCCGACAAGTACGACGCGATGGTCATCAACTTCGCCAATCCCGACATGGTGGGCCACACGGGCGATCTGACCGCCGCGATCAAGGCGGCCGAGACGGTCGACGAGTGCGTCGGCAAGATCCTCGACAAGGTCAAGAGCCTGGGCGGCGCGGCCCTCGTCACCGCCGACCACGGCAATTTCGAGAAGATGATCGATGGTTCGCCGAACAGCCCGCACACCGCTCACACCGTGGGCGACGTGCCGCTGATCATCTTCGACGACCGGTTCAAGAACGCCAAGCTTCGCGAAGGCGGCACGCTGGCGGACATCGCTCCGACGATGCTCGAGGTGATGGGATTGCCTCAACCCAAGGAGATGACCGGCAAGAGCCTGCTGCAACTGTAGTGTCAGCGACCGTGGGGCGTTCATTGGAGATTCGCATGGCGGACGTGTTCCCGGAATCGGTAAGGAAGCTGCCACAAGCTGATATTCCGCTTCCGGGACTGCGCGCCTGGCTCCTGCAGGGGGAGAATCATCAGGTGCTCTTCATGCAGTTCGATGAAGGTGCGGAGATCCCCACGCACACCCATGAAAGCCAGTGGAGCACGGTGCTTCAGGGACGAATCGATCTGGTCGCGCAAGGCGTCGCTTCTACTTATGGACAAGGCGACAATTACGTCATTCCGCGAGGCGTTCCGCATTCGGCGACGATCCATGCGGGCTATGCAGACATCACGGTCTTCGACGAGAAAAGTCGCTATCGAACCAAGTGAGTTGCCGATGGGCCTCCAAGGGGGTCGATCTCCCCGGCCTTCCGGGAGAACGCACCAACTGACGGCTGGGACTGTATCAAATTTATGAGTCGAATCATCGTCCTCGATCGCAATATGGTGAACCTGATCGCCGCCGGCGAGGTGATCGAGCGCCCGGCCAGCGTCGTCAAGGAATTGGTGGAAAACAGCATCGACGCGGGAGCCACCGCCCTGACTGTGACGATCGAAGACGGCGGCCGCAAGCTCATTTCCGTCAGCGACAACGGCAACGGGATGGAAGCGGATGATCTGGCCATGGCCTTCGAGCCCCACGCCACGAGCAAGGTCAAACAGGCCGACGATCTGAACCAGATCTCAACGCTCGGGTTCCGCGGCGAGGCGCTGGCCAGCATCGCGTCGGTGGCGCAAGTGCGAGCGGTCACCCGAACTCCCGGCAGCGACCAGGCCCACTGCATCGAGATCGACTGCGGCAGCATGGGGCCCCTCGTTCCGTGCAGCGGCGACGTCGGCACGACGATCCAGGTCCGCGACCTGTTCTACAAGACGCCCGCCCGCCGCAAGTTCCTGCGGACCGCGAACACCGAACTCGGCCACATCACTGAGCAGTTCGCGAGAATCGCGCTGCCCCAGAGCCGTCTGGACATGGCGTTGATCCACAACGGCCGCGAGTTGTACCGGCTCACCAAGACCGACAGCCTCAAGCCGCGGGTCGGCCAGCTCTTTCCGATGCTCGTCTCCGGAACCGGCGACGATCTGATCGAGACCGAGACCAACGAGAAGGGCATTCGCATCCGGGCCCTGCTCGGCCTGCCCGGCCTGTCGCGAACGAGCAACCAGTTTCAGTACACGTTCGTCAACGGCCGCTTCATTCGCGACAAGTTCATTTCGCACGCGATCAAAGAGGCCTATCGCGGCCTGCTCGACGCCAACCGGTTCCCCGTGGTGTTTCTCTTCATCGAGATGCCGTTCAGCGAATACGACGTGAACGTCCATCCGACGAAGATCGAGGTGCGGTTCTACAATTCGAACCTCATCCATTCCCAGGTGCTCGGCGTCCTGCGGGAGCGGTTGCTCGGTACGAACCTGAACATCGCGGCCCAGTTGCCCGCTCGCGAAATGCCGCCGCAGGATGAGGAGAACGTGAGCCGGGAATTGCGGAGGCAGCAGATCGCCGACGCCATGGCCGAGTTCTTCAAGAAGCAGCGCCCGGTCCACCAGCAACAGCAGTTCGACCTGCGAGCCGAAAGCTCCGCCGACCGCCGGCCCGCGGAGTACCGAAGAACAACGATCGATCGGCCCGCCCCGTTGCCGGTCGCGTTCCAGATCCCGCCGCAGGAGAGCAAATACCTGCAGATCCACGACAGCTACATCCTTGAACAGACCGACGAGGGCTTCGTCATCATCGACCAACATGCCCTGCACGAGCGGATGCTCTACGAGCTGATGCGCCACCGGCTGGAACGCGAGAACCTCGAATCTCAGAGGCTCCTGCTGCCGGAGAGCTTCGAAGTCACCGATGCGCAGGCCGGAGCGATCGAGAATCACATCGACATGCTGACGCAACTGGGCATCGAGCTGACGCCGTTCGGACCACGGACGTATGCGATTCAAACCTTTCCGACCATGCTGGGAAACGTCCCGCCCCAGGAGTTCATCCACGATCTGCTCGACCTGCTCGTGGAACGGGGCGACGCGGTGGCCAAACGAGACCTCTTCGACGACATTTTGAACATGGCCGCCTGCAAGGCGGCGATCAAGGCCGGACAGAAACTCACCGACACCGAGATCCGGCAGTTGCTCGCGGACCGCGAGCGTTTCGAGACGACGAGCCGGTGCCCCCACGGCCGGCCGACAACGATCCGATTCTCGATCAGCGAATTGGAAAAACAGTTCAAGAGAACCTGATGGCCAGATGGTGGCTCCTATCGACGGCGGCGGTGTTGTGGATGGCTTCGGGATACGTCCTGGTGCGATCCGGAGCCGGCGAGGTCGCCTCCGTCCGCCAGCCGCGGGCCGCCGCCCGGATCGTGTCGATGGCCCCGAACCTCACGGAGATCCTCTTCGCTCTCGGGCTGGAGCCCCACATCGTCGGCGTGACAGACGACAGCGACTATCCCCCCGCCGCCCGAGACAAGCCGCGAGTCGGAACGTTCTGGCAACCGAGCATCGAGGCGGTCATCGCGACCCGGCCCGACCTCGTCGTGACACAGACGTTCGAGCAACAGAGAGACCTGGCCAGACGATTGCAGCGCATGGGCTACCGCAGTCTGATGGTCGACATCGACACGATCGCCGGCTTGTTCGACGGGACCCTCGCTATCGGAGAGGCCACGGACGCCGCTGGACGAGCCCAAACGCTGTGCGAGAACATGCAGACCGAGATCGACCGGCTCATGGCGAAAATCGCCGGCCAACGCCGCGTGAAGGTCCTCTGGGTCGTGCAGCGAGACCCGCTCCGCGTGGCCGGACGGGCAACCTTCGTCAATGAGATGATCGAGCTGGCCGGCGGCGAGAACGCCATCGGGCCAACCTTGCACATCTACCCCGCCATCGGGGCCGAGCAGGTAATCACCTCAGGTCCCGAGGTCATCATTGAGCCGGCCATGCTGCCGGGAGCGATAGACCAACAGCGAAAGCAGGCCGTGGCGTACTGGAGCCGATTTGCGAATGTCCCGGCGGTTCAGACCGGACGAATCTACGTGATCGATGGCGACATCGTGTCCCGGCTCAGCCCCCGGCTGCCCGAGGGAATCAAAACGATTGCCCGGTGTCTTCGGCCGGACCTGTTCGGAGATTGACAAGTGCATCCGTCCCTTACCCCCAGAATCCTGCTGTTCCGAACGAGCCTCGCGGCGGCGCTGCTCGTGGCGATTCTGCTGGCCTGCTCGCTGATCGGCCCGCAAGACGTGTCTCTCAGGACCGCGTTTCAGGGGCCGCAGATCGGAGGGGCACCCAATCCGGACTATGAAATCCTTGTGCGGGTCCGTGTCCCCCGAGTTCTCCTGGCGGCCATGGTCGGAGCGGCGCTGGCTTCGTCCGGTGTAATCTTCCAGGCGCTGCTTCGCAATCCCCTGGCAGACCCCTACATCCTCGGCGTCTCCAGCGGGGCGGGCCTCGGCGCGATGATCGCCGTGATCAGCGGGCTGAGCTGGACCCTCTGGGGGCGGTCCCCCGTCGCGGTCTTCGCGTTCATCGGAGCCCTGGGCACCGTGTGGCTGGTCTGGGGCATCGGCCGCATCACAGGCAAGCACCAGATCACCGGGCTGCTGCTGGCCGGGGTGGTCGTGAACGCTTTCTTCTCGGCAATGATCATGTTCCTGGTTTCCATCGCCAAAGGGCAACAGCTCTATGCAACCCTCTTCTGGCTCATGGGCAACATGACCGAAGAGGATTGGTTCGTCCTCTGGGTCGGCGGCGGCGGCATCCTGGCCGGGATCGTCGCCCTGTTCTTCCTGGGTCCCCACCTCAATGTCATCAGCGTCGGCCGCCAGGACGCCCGAAGCATTGGCATCCCCGTGGAGCGGATCGAGCTTGCGGCCTTCGCCATCTCGGCGTTCATCACCGCCGCGGCGGTCAGCCTCAGCGGCCTCATCGGATTCGTCGGTCTGATCGTGCCCCATGCAGTAAGGCTGGTCTTCGGACCGGATCACCGCCAACTCCTGCCCTTGAGCAGCCTGGTCGGGGCGATGTTCCTCGTCTTGGCCGACACCGTGGCCAGGATGGTCGTCGCCCCCGCCCAGTTGCCGGTCGGCGTGGTCACCGCCATGATCGGCGGTCCGTTTTTTCTATTTCTGCTCGTCAGGTACAGCAAAGGGGTATATTGGTCGTCATGACAGCGGCGATCCAGGTCAACCAGGTTTCCTTCGGCTACAGTCGGCAAAGGCCGGTTCTGAGTCACATCAGCATCGACATTCGGCCCGGAGTCTTTCTCGCCGTGGCCGGACCGAATGGAGTGGGCAAGAGCACCCTCATTCAGATCATGGCCGGGGCGCTCAGACCGCAATCCGGCATGGTGTTCCTGGAAGGCAAGGACCTGCGGTCCTACCGTGTGGAAAATCTGGCCCGGCAGATCGCCCTGGTCCGACAGGAGTTCGTCCCGGCCTTCGGATTCTCCGTTTTTGAGACCGTGTTGATGGCCAGGACGCCCTACTACGGTCAGTGGGGATTCGAAAGCCGGAAGGACCGCGATCTCGCCAACCGCGCCCTGGAACGAACCGACACCGCGCGATTCGCCTCGCGGCCGTTGGGCAGTCTCAGCGCCGGCGAGCGGCAGCGTGTCTTTATCGCCAGAGCCTTGGCACAGGACACTCCCATCCTCCTCCTGGATGAACCCACCTCCTTTCTCGACCTTAAGCATCAAGTGGCCATCTATGACCTGCTCAAGACGGTCCAGCAAGAGACCGCCGCAACGATCCTCGCAGTCACCCACGACATCAACCTGGCGTCGCAGTACTGCGATGAAGCCCTGTTGCTCTATCCTCCGGCCGAAGGCGGGGATTCCGGTTCGGCGTCAGCCGCCCCGCTTCGCTATCGCATCGGGCCCCCCACCGAAGTCTTTGCCCCCGAAGAGATCCAACGGGCGTTTGGCGTCGGAGTCTTCTCCGGCATCATCGGCCAAGAACGCTTCGTCATTCCCCTGGGCGTCAAAGCAAAAGACGCCAACCTCTCCGGCCGTCTGACGTAGTATAATCTTGACGTTCATGAGAACAAGGCGTCCGTCAGGACCTTGCGACATTTATGGGACGCGGAGAGATACGTCCCTCGCGAGTTTCTCCCTCTCCTGAAGACGCTTGCGCTTTTTCGTGAAATTGGGCTATGAAAAGGTACAACCGCGTGGTATAATACGGTGTTCTATAGACGCGACCATACGTAAATATCGCATGTGAGAGGTAGATACGCCAGTGGCTGAGAAACGAAAGAAGACATCCAAGAAGGACGTTGTACCGGAGCAAGCTCCGAAATCGCCACTCAGCACAAAGGAGATCGCAGCCTTTAAGGCGATGCTCATGGAAAGACGCCGAGAGATCCAGCAAAATGTCCATGAGATTGAAGGAGAGACGCTCAGGAAATCCAGGCTGGACGCCAGCGGGGATCTGTCGAGTATGCCGATCCATATGGCGGACCTGGGAACGGATAATTTCCAGCAGGAATTTTCGCTGGGACTGATGGATAGCGAACGGAAACTCATTACCGAGATCGACGACGCTCTGCACCGCATCGAGGCCGGGACTTACGGGATTTGCGAGGGCACGGGCAAACCCATCATCAAGGCCCGGCTCGAGGCCCAGCCCTGGGCCCGGTACTCCGTGGAATACGCCCGAATGATGGAACAGGGGCAGGTGCGGGAACTCGACTAGCGACGTGCGATTCCGGATCAGGGTCCACCGGAACGTTGTATCGAGGCCGATCGAATTCGTGCGGCGGCTTCTCGGAAGCGGCACCGGGGCTGGTATGTCCAAGCGGATACGGAATACCCGAATGCGAGATCAGAATCAGACAAACGACAATCGTTCCACACCGGTCAGCCGGTTCATCTGCCCAAAATGCAAACGCCCTCTAAAGGGGACAATGGAGGGTTCCTCCGGACTGCCTCGTTTCTTTCCTTTCTGCTCCGAACGGTGCAAGCTGATCGACTTGGGGGCTTGGTTCGAAGCCGATTACCGCATCCCCGCCAAGCCGGAGGAAGACTTCGAAGACTCCGCGGGCGACGCCCCCCTGATCCCCTGAGAGAACGCCGGATCCAGCAAGAGCACTTCCTGTGGACATCCGCCCCATCCCCCGGTAACATACTACCGATTCATGCAATCCGTCCGTGTTGCAGCGATGCGGTCCAGAGGTCCTGAAAGGAGGCAGCATGGTCCATGAAAGAGAGTCCCTATCGCCATTCGGAAGCGTTCTGTTCCCCCATATCTTCCGGTCCTTTCGCATGGCGGTTCAACCCTCCAAGCTGGTCCTTGCCTTTGCGGCTCTGACGATCATCTGCGTGACAGGCCGGCTCATGGACCTGAGCCAAACCGTGGTTGTTTCGAATCAGGGTCATGTCTCTCTTCCTGGAGGGATCATGGGACGATGGCCTCAGGGCGGAACTACAGAGTTGGATGCATATCTGAGGTCGGAAGCGGAACTGCGGACTCTTCTGGATTCGCCACAGGCCGAGACCGCGAAGACCGGCGTATTCAGGACTCTGTGGGAGTTCGCGGACGCGGAACTCCAGACCACAACGACCTCCCTGACGGCGTTCGACATCCGCCAGTTCACCTCCTACTTGATCAACAGCGTTCTGCGATGCGGCCGCGCTGCAGCCTGGGCTTTCACGTATCATACGATCTACAGCCTGGTCTTCTCTGTCGTGGCTCTCGCGGCCTTGTCATTAGCGGGAGGCGCGATCTGCCGGATCGCCGCCATTGAGTTTGCCCGCGACGGAAAAACGCGGCTAGGCCAAGCCTGGCGTTTCGCCAGAAGGAGATTCGCAAGCCTGGTTTCCGCTCCGATCGGGCCGCTTGTCATCGCAGGCCTGCTGGGCCTGCCCATCGTCGCGATCGGCGCCCTGGGCAACATCCCCTATGCCGGAGAGTTGCTGACAGGGCTGCTCCTGCCCCTGGCCCTCATCCTGGCTCCATTCATCGCCGTCATCCTCATCGGCGCCGCCGCCGGACTCAATCTCCTGTTCCCCGCGATCGCCTACGAGGACTCCGACTTCTTTGACGCCATCAGCCGATGCGTCAGCAGCGTTTACGCCAGGCCCTGGCGGCTGGGCTTCTACACACTGGCAGCCGCGGTCTACGGGGCGGTCTGCTACCTCTTCGTCCGGTTCTTCAGTTTTGCGTTGCTGGGACTCACGTACGGGTTCCTTCAGGTGGGCCTCGACGATGCGAAACTCCAGGCAATCTGGCCGCAGCCCACTTTCGCCAACCTCCTGGGAGCGTCCGCTGTCGCCCCGAAGATGTGGTCCCTCGGGCTGGCGGCCTTTTTCATCCGGATCTGGGTCCTGGGGGTCATAGGCCTGATGGTTTCGTTCCTCATCAGCTTCTACTTCACGGCCAGCACCATCCTCTATGCCCTGATGCGGAATCGCGTCGATGGAACGGGACTGGACGAGGTGTACGAGGCCCCGGAAGGGGACACCCTTGCCCTCGAACAGCCAAGCATCCCAACTTCCGATCCGGCGACAACCCACGTCGCAGGATCGACGAGAGCAACGTCCGAATAACCGTCACAGCGACGTCGAAACTGAATTGCGGTCCGTTCTGTGCCGATGATAAGGATTGGGCCTGCTTGACGGGTCCCGAGTTGCCCCTAGACTCGAACTCATGATCGATTCAGAAGCCAGGTGCGATGCCGGGGAGATATGTCCAATCCACAGACTGAAACCGGAACGCCGCTCCGCCGCGGCGGGTCTTCGCGTTTCCCCGTCTTGCCGGCCGGCTTTCTGCTGACGTTTCGCAAGCCGCTGATCATATTGGCCCACATCCTGGCCTTCGCCGCCTCCCTGATGTTCTCCTTTCTCGTGGCGAACAACATGCAATTCC
>CALMMH010001083.1 GCA_937868145.1 uncultured Phycisphaerales bacterium | reverse complement strand
GACCTACTCCCCGGCGAGCATCGGCCACTACGCGCTGGCGGCATCGAAGTATTGTCATTTTACCAGCCCGATCCGCCGGTATGCCGATCTCCTGGTCCATCGGGCGTTGCAGGAGTATCTCAGTGGCAATCTGGAGCGAGCTCGTCGGCTGTACGCCTACCCCGACCTGGCTGAGATCGGCGAGCATATCTCCGAGACCGAGCGGATCGCGGACGAGGCCGAGCAGGAACTCAAAACGACGCTGATCCTGCACCTGCTGCGCAATCGAATCGGCGAGGAGATGGAAGGCATTGTCGTGAGTTTGACCGGGTTTGGGGCAGCGGTCCATCTTCCGGAATCCGGCGTAGAAGGGCTTGTTCCTCGCGAGGCCCTCGGTCCGGATCAATGGCACTTCGACGAGCAGAACCAGTGTCTGCTGGGCCGTCACACCGGCGCCATCCTGCGGCTGGGCCAGACGATGCGCGTGCGGATCGTCGATGTCCATCCCGCCGGCGGGCAACTCGACCTGGCGCCGGCCGTCGGACTCGTCGTCAAAACGCCCGAGCAACCCAGGCAGCAGCAGGCCTCGCGTCGAGGCTCATCGAAGAACCGCCGGCGAAAGCAGCAGAAGAAACGAACAAGCGGAGCAGGTTAACTCTTTTTCAGACGGGGATGTCTATGGAAAAGGAAGAACCGAAACCATCGTCAACGACCACGCCGTACAAATGTCACGTGTTCGTATGTGTGAACGACCGCGGCGGAACGCGGAAATCCTGTGCCGACGGCAACAGCAAGGAAATCGCGGTGCGATTGAAGGAAGCGGCGAAGGCCCGCAACTTCCCGCCGGGCGAAGTCCGCGTGTCCCAGAGCCTGTGCCTGGGCCTGTGCGAATTCGGTCCCAACGTGGTGCTCTATCCGCAACGGATCTGGTTCCAGGCCGTCACGATGGACGACATCGACCGCATCCTGGACGCCGTCGAGCGGACGCTCAACGAACCCATGTAGGGTGGGGCTTGCCCCACCGTTTCTTCTCAAAGGAGGTTGTCACTCCGCCAGGCCGGGAGAGGGGGCCGCTGCCTTCCAACTGGCCGGAGCGGTTCCATCCGCGGCGGGATCGACACGGCTCAGAGCCATGCCGTCGCCGTCGGCCTCGGTCGGCCAGGGATCGACGCCGGTTGCGAAATTCTCCGGATGAGAGCCGTCGCTGTACGTGATGGCGTCCGCGATGATCCACGATTGCAGGCCGTCCACAGTCACGTCGCTCGGACAGTAGAGTTCCAGTGTCTCTCCGCTGTTGGCTAGCTTGCCGTCGCCCCATTCGAGGATTTGCACGCCCGCCGGCGCGTCGTAGGCCACCCGGAATGTCTGGAGGTTTCTCACGAGCAGGAGGCACTCGCCCGGAGCCAGCGTGATCGGCGGCTCGGCGGGGAACTGAAGGGTGATCGACGGTTTCTCGGGGTTGTCCGTGAACTGCCACGGCAGGCCTCGAATCGCGTCGTAGAGCGTGACGGCCGAATCGGCGGTATTGAGCAGCTCGACGTACTCGGCGTCGTCCGAACTGGCGGGATTGTACATGACTTCGTTGATCCGCACGTTTTCGGGCGCAGGCCCCACGTCGAAGATCGCTTCCGCCAGACCGCTCCAGAGACTATAGGAGTTGCTCGCGACCTTCACGCGGGCTTTGACCCGGGTGCTTTCGGCGATCGCGATCGGGCCGGCGTACACGTGCACCGCGTCGGACATTCCGCTGTCGATCGGGATGTCGCTCATCACGGCCGCCAGTTCGACGGAGAACAGGAAGTCGGAACTGGTGGTCCCGGAATTCATCGCTTGGATTGCCAGGAGATTCTCGCCTTGCCGGAGCAGGCCGATTTGCGCGGAGATGTCGAATGACATGAGCTCGACCGCTTCCCATTCGTCGTGGTTGCTGTAGGCGTTCGAATTCCAGGTGAGCACGTCGTCGAACAGGGCGCGTTGGACCTCGACGCCGTTGAGGTACGCGACGAACCCATCGTCATATCGGGCCTTCAGAATCAGGCTGCTCGCGGTGCGAGGATCGCCCGAGAGGGTGAACGGAATGCGAATGTAGCAGCTCGAATTGACGCCGTACATTGCGGCGTCGACATCAATCGAGAAAAGGTCTTCATAGCCTGTGCCACGATCGTAGCCGACGCCACCGACGCCGCTGATCCACGCGGAATCGTCGAAGTCCGGATCGCTTCGCCATGCGTCGCTGATCGCCGCGGTCGGCACGAGCACTCGCTTCGCGGCCTTCTCGGCCACCAGCGTCGTTGCGTCCACGACCGTGGTGCTCGCGTCGGCCGGACGCGGGTCGGAGCCATCGAGCGTGTAATAGACAACACCGCCGGTGCGGGGATTGGTCAACGTTACGATAGTGCCCGCCTCCACGTGGCCGGCCGAGGGCGACATCGCGGGAGGTGCGACGAACTGGTTGTCGATCCACTCGCAGCGCGTCTGGAGCCACTGCTTGAGGTGATTGATCTCGCCCTGGAAGTTGCTGTAGCGAGAACCGGCGCCCGGCCACTTCGTGTAATTGCGGGCCGCCGCCTCGCTGATTTCGTCGGCCATCGCGTCGATGGTCGCGTTGAGACTGGCCGTGCTGAACGGACCCTGGCGCAGTACAAACCATCGGTCGATGTACTCCTGCCAGAAATTGGAGTCCTCGAACAACCGCCCCCACCAGATATAGCCGAGGTAGTCGGTCCCATCTCCGGTTCCGTGCCAGCTTTGCGCGTTGTTGTCCCGGCCGTCCGAGGATTCCAGCGCGCGGTCGAAGTCCCACAGCGGGCCCATTTCGAGTTTGCCCTCGCGGCTCTTGTGAAGGTGCGTGCTCAGACGCAGCGCGTCGACGTTCATCGCGAGCATGTTCAGCAGGTTGTGGTCGATCCACGAATCGACGTCGATATACTTGGCGTAGCCGATTTCCGGATCGGCGAAGTTCTCGCCATAGAGAGCGGTCTCGAAGTTGTTGAGATAACCTCGGATCCAGGCGGACTGTGCGGTCGTAATCTCGGATTCTTTGGGATCCACATAGCAGAACGTTCCGTCGCCGTAGGTCGGATTTCCGCGGGAGGTGCGAAAACCGCTGTCCCCGTCATCGGGCCGATCGATCTTCAGCATGTAGCCGCCTGCAATCTTGGGCTCGGTGCTGTCCCAGGGGTCGAGTTTCTCGACGTCCACGCGGTCTTCGCCTCGTTTGATCTTCTCCATGACGATGTAGAGGCCCACATAATCGCTGGCCTCGATCAAGTCGTTGTCCCGGTTCAGATACACCTCGACGAATCGCGTGCGGACCGCATACCGGCCGATCTGGTTGCTCAGCTCGTACATCAGCGCGTTGTTGATCAAGGCCCGATCGTACGAATAGGGAGCGTACAGGACCCAATCGGACTCGGCCGGCATGCCCAAAATGGAGACGTCTCGGTCCAGGTTGTTCTCATCCCATATCTCGAATCCATACTGGGACTTGGCTTGGCCTCCGGTGCTTCTGCCGCGGGTCTTGAGTCCGCCGCGCCCGGCGTAGTCCGCCGGACCAGCCAGGTTTGCGCGTCCATCCTCCTGACGGTCGATGAAGGCCGACAGGACCTTCATGAAGCTGCTGCCCACTCCTTTGCGGGCGGTATCGAGGATCACGATCGGCAGGTTGGAGCTGGAGCTCTTGAGATCGTCGGCCAAAGACATATAGGTCCGGCTTGTCAGTGCACTGGGGGCTTTGCCCGGCTCGTAGACGCGTGCGATGACCTCCTTGGTTCCCGAGATGAGGATTGGAGCGGTGTACTTCGGGGAAACGACCGTCGGCGTCTGGCCGTCTGTGGTGTAGTAGATCACTGCGTCGGGGTTCGACGCGGCCAGCTCCAGGTAGAAGAAAAGGCCTGTGTAGGCGCCTGCCGCATGGGAGAAGACCGGCTCCTCCGAGATCTCGGCGTATCCGACGCCATTGCTGTGTCCCGGCGTCGCTGTGCCGAAGTATCGTTCATTGCCGCCAGAGAGGCCGTAGGAAAGATCGGCTCGCTGGGTGGGATAGTCGGCGCGGTCGGCGATCGACCCGTACTCCTGAGCTACCAGCAGGTCCGGCGAGACCAGAGCCAGGTACTCCCCTTCTCCATCGAGAGTGAAGTTCGTATGGTAGTAGCCCAGGCTGTCTTTGTACGGCCAATTCTCCGGATGATCGCTCTCTTCGATTCCGGATGCGAAGACCAGGAGGAATCCGCCCGGAGCGACCTGGACCGCGGGCAGCGCCCACTTCGTCAGGTTGTCGGGATTGTCCGTCAGGTACCAGCCGCCGAGATTGACCACGGTTGCTCCTCGGTTCTGGAGCTCGATCCAGTCGGAGTACACGGTCTTGCCCTGGACGGTGGTCGATTGTCCCGCCTCGTTGATCGCCTTGAACTCACTAATGACCACGGACGAGCCATCGACGGGGATCTCCAGTTCGTCTGGATCGTCCGGTTCGTCCGGATCGTCCTCGGGGGGCACTTGATCGGCCGGGTAGCCCAGCAACTCCACCTCGGCGACCTGCATGCTGTTGGCGTTCGCAGCGTTTCGCACCTGCGGAAACAGAATCTGATAGTGCAGGTAGGCGGTCGTGTTGGTGAATGCGATCGGGGTTGAATTGATCGTGAATCGCGGCCACGCCGTCGCTTGGGCGAAATCGGCGATGGCGCCGGAAGCGATCAGCGTGTATGGCCCGTCGATGCTCGTGTTCGATCCGTACAACTCGAACGAGACGGGATCGCGTTCCACCGCGTCGTTGGCTGTGGTGAAGGTCAATCCCGTGACGACCGCAGGACCCATCATGAGCGTCACCTGGAAGCCTGTGGATTGAGTCTCCCCTTTGAAGTGCAAAAACTTCGTGTTGATGTTGTCGTCGATCGCCAGGGCGGGATGTTCGCCACCGGGCCAATCCTCATCATTGGGGACGCCTCGAACCGCATCCCCCGGCGAGGTGACGTCTGTCTGTGCTGCAAGCTGCCCGATGAACAAAACGACGATCAATAACGCGTGTCTTGGATTCATGATCACCCGCGGTATCCTCCACCTTCGAGTTGATTCGGGCACTCTGCTACAGGCAGGGAAACCCCATAACACGATTATAGCCTTCCGGGCCCGCCAAGTCAACGTTGCCGGCAGGACTCGGGCTTGAAGAGGGCGGGGGTGGAGGATACCATGGAGGACCGGTGCGGCGGAGTCGTCGTACTTTTCGAGGTGATAAAATGCGTCTATTTCGGGGAAAGGCGTTGTATATGGCCGCGAATCCGTTTCTTGGGGCTGTTTTCTCGATTCTCCTGCTCTCAACCGCTTCGGCCGATTCGTTGCGGGTTTACTTTGGGACGTACACCGGAGGCGAGGCGAATTCCAGCAAGGGGATCTACCGCAGCACGCTCGACCTCGATACGGGGACGCTCTCGACTCCCGTTCTCGCGGCCGAGGCCAGGAATCCGTCCTTCGTCGAGATTCATCCCAACGGCAAGGCGCTCTACGCCGTCAGCGAGGCCGGCAGAGAGGGACGTGTCTTCGCCTACGCCATCGACGCGGCGACGGGGGATCTCTCGCTCCTGAATGATGCCTCCACAGGCGGGGCCGGACCGTGTCATGTCAACGTCGATCATGCGGGCAAACACGTGCTCGTCGCCAATTATGGCAGCGGCAGCGCCTCAGTGGTTCCGATCCAGCCGGACGGCAAATTAGGAGAACCGACCGGGTTCGTGCAGCATGTGGGAGCCAGCGTAAATCCTTCGCGTCAGAAGGAGCCTCACGCCCATTCGATCAATCCGAGCCCGGACGACCGCTTCGTTTTCGTCGCCGATCTCGGTATCGACAAGATCATGGTCTACAAGCTCGACGGCCAGAGCGGGAAGATCGCCGCCAACGATCCGCCGTTTACGACAGTCAAGCCCGGAGCCGGACCGCGGCATTTCACCTTCGCCCCCGATGGCCGACACGCCTACGTGATCAATGAGCTCAACAACACGATCGTCGCCTTTGCCTACGACCCGGCCGGCGGGGTCTTGAAAGAGATTCAAACGGTCTCGACGCTGCCCAAGGATTTTACGGGCAACAGTTGGTGCGCCGAGGTCCGCGTTCATCCGAGCGGCAAGTTCCTCTATGGTTCCAATCGCGGCCACAACAGCATTGCGGTTTATCGCATTGATCCGGCGGCAGGGACGCTGACGTTCGTCGAATGCGAAGCAGCCGAGAAGAATCCCCGCAATTTCAATATCGACCCGACCGGCAAGTTCTGCCTCGTGGCCAACCAGGACAGCGACAGCGTCGTGGTCTTCCGAATCGACCCGGCGACCGGAGCGTTGGAACCGACAGGGCAGAAGATCGTCGTTGCGAAGCCGGTCTGCATTCGATTCCTCTGAGGGAGTCGGGGTAAGTGAACGGACCTGCACGGACTGCCACGGACCGACACGGACAGTCGCGTCCGTGAGGGTCCGTGCAGGTCCGTGTTTGTCCTTGTTCTTTAGTACTCTCTGTCCTTCAGAATGCCCGGCTGCGGCGTCGGATAGAGGCCGTCGGTCCCGGCCCGCACGGGGGCCGGCGAATCGGTCGCGAGCTTGTCCAGAGCCGGTGCGAATTCCTCCTGGCAGTTGAGCATCTCGTCGAACGTGACAATCTGCCCCGTGTGCACGGCCTTGCGGGCCATCAGGGTCACGAGACTGGCCTCGGTGCCTCGCTTGACCTCGTTATACGGCTTGTCGTTGCGAATCGCGTCGATCAGGTGGTCCCACTCGAGCTGGTAGGGGTTGGGTTCGGGCTGCGGGAACGCCCACACGAGATTCCCCTTCGCGAAGTCCTGCCCCTTGTAGATGCGACACTTGGCCGGGGTGTGCATGAAAGTCGAGATCACGGCCGAGCCCTTCGTGCCGTGGGCGTAACTGGCGAATTCGCCGTGACAGCCGGCCATGTGGCGGTTGTTCAGAAAGAGCTTGCTTCCGTCGGCGAACGTGTACTCGACATCATAGTGATCGAAGTTCTGATCCACGCAGTTGCCGCGGTAGCAGCGGGAGCCCGCGCCCTGGGCGCGAACCGGCCAGGCGTCCTTCATCCAGCAGCACTCGTCCACGTTGTGGGCGACGACGTCCTGGAACAGACCGCCGCTGGCCCAGAGGAAGCCCAGGTAGTTACGGATCTGCCAGAGCAGCTCGTTGGCGTTGCCCTCTCGGGGACCCGCGAATCCCGCCGGACCCTGTTGGCGGTAGGTCCGCATCATGTGGATCTCGCCGATCTCGCCGGCCTTGATTCGGTCATAAAGCTCCCAGCGGGCCTTGCAGTGCCGGCACATCAGGCCGACGGCCACCTTGAGATTCTTCTTCGCCGATTCCTCCGCGAGTTGGAGCATCTTGCGAGTCGAAGGCCCATCCACGGTGACGGGCTTCTCCATGAACACGTTGATTCCCTTCTGGATCGCATAGCCGAAGTGCACCCAGCGGAACGCCACCGGCGTCGCCAGGATCACGACGTCCCCCGGGCGCAGGCAGTCCATGGCCTTGCGGTACGCGTCGAAACCGAGGAACCGTCGTTCCGGCGGCACGTCGATCTGCTTGGCTTGGTAGCCTATCGCCCAAGTGTCGGCCGAGCCGCTGGTTCGCGGAGCGCTGGCCGCTTCGATCAGGCCGTCGTAGCAGCGTTGCAGACGATCCTCGAAGACGTCGGCCATCGCCACCAACTTGATCGGTCCGCTCGTAGTCGCCAGGGCGTTGGCGGTCGCTCCGCCGCCGCGCCCGCCGCAACCGACGAGGGCGACACGGATCGTATTGTCTTCGCCCGCGTAGATACGGGGCGAAAGAGCAGCAAGCGAAACAGACGCAGCGACGACGTGTCCGGTGCTCTTGAGAAACTTGCGGCGTGATGATTCCATTGAAGTGATCTGATCCATAGGTCTTTCTCTCCTGTCAGATTCTGTTGCGATCCACATCCGATGGCTCCCTGCTCGTCCGGGAGTGCGTCAGACGTGCGCTCATTCTACCGGAGTCTCGTGAGCTTTTCATCCGTATATTTCAGATGCCTCAGACAGCCGACACGCTCCCTAACGGAAAAGGGCCTGTGTCATGGGACACAGGCCCTTGTCGTGTTGAGATCGCGTTTTGGGCGTGATGATTATGGAAGCGGAACGCCGAAGGCGAAGTCGTCGATGTAGATCGTGCCGGCGCCGCCCGCCGTCGGGCTGGTCCGGTTTCCGACGCCGATCGTGATCGCTTTGACCGCGTTCATCTTCACGCCGGCGGAGGTGAATTCGCTCAGGGGGATCTTCCACTGCTGCCAACTCATCCGGGCGGTCGCCGCCGCATCGGCGCTCACGACGGTCTTGCTCTTGCCGGAGTTGTCAGTGACCGTGACGTAGACGCTCTCCACCGAGTTGCCTTCCGGCTGATCGACGCCGATCTGGGCCACCTGCCAGGAGCCGGTGACGTTGCCGGTGGCGGTGATGTCGGAGAACTCCGCGCCGGTTGCGACCGCGGCATCGTGGCTACACAACGCCAGGCCGATCAGGACCGGGCCGGCCATTGGAATCGTCTCGGCTGCACCCAACTGGGTCCAGGCGACGCCGTCCGGCGAGATGTAGCTGGAGAAGGCGTCTCCGGTCCGCTGGATCTTGACCCAGTACGGAGCGGATACGACCGTGGCGCTGTCGTTGTTGGCCGAGGCGCTGGCGGCAGTCGGTCTCCGCTGGAAACTGGCGCCGTTGCCGCCGCTGGAGCCGCCGGGGGTGATCGCTGTAAAGGCGTGGACCGAGCCGGGCTCGATGCTCTGGCGGATCATGACGCCGCCCTTGGCCCAGGCGTTGCTGTTGGAGATACCGTTGACGCGAGCGACCATCGAGCCGTTGCCGGCGAGGGTCTTGTAGACGAAGCGGAACTGATCCGCCGCATTCCAGATGTCCTCGCCGATGCCGTTCATGAGGACGCCGCCGGAGGCCGTTTCCACGAAGGCCGGCGTGACGCCGCGGAAATGGACGGACAGGGTGTCGGCCCCATGTGCGGTCCAGTTCTGAGGCGAGTCGAAGGTGCGCTCCGCCTCGGAGTAGAAGGGCGACGCCGTGTTGTCGTAGATCAAGGGCATGGACTGCGTGCCGCCGTGAACGATCGTCTTCTCGGCGAACGGCGACTGATCGTAACCGACCTGCGAGCCGCTGGCGTTGGTGGTCACCCCGTCGATCCACGCCTGCCAGACTGTCTCCTGGGCGTCCACGTCGTCCGTGTAGCTTTCGAAGTCGTCGATGGTCGCGAAGTCTTCGGTCGTGAAGCTCCAGACGTCGCCTGCATACGTGCCGGCGTCGCCGACCTCGTCGACCCTCCAGTAGTAGGTCGTCGCGAAGTTCAACGCGTCCGACGCATAGCTGTGCTTGTCCACGGTATCGCTTGACGCAAGGCCGTTCTCGACGGCGGTCTCGTCCTCGCCGATGTACAGGGTGTGCGAGGTCGCCTCGCGACCCGGTCGCCAATTCAGGCTTGTTCCTACGCTGACGCCCGATGCCGCGACCGCCGGATCGGGCTCGAAGGCCTGCACGGGGATGTAGAAGAACCGGACTTCGCTCAGGCCGGTCTGCGGCGTGATGCCGCCCCAGTTGGCGTTGATCGTCAGCTTGACGAACCTGGCCATGACGCCGGCGAAATCGACCGTGGTGTTCGCCGTGTAGTTCGCCGAGCCGGACGCCTTGGCGAATTCGGGCACACCGTCCAGTTGGGCCCAGGTCGCGCCGTCCTCGGAGTACTCGATAGTCACGTCCTTGGCCCCGAAGCCGAGGAAACCTTCGATCATCTGGTTGGAGTTCCAGACCAGCATGCGGTCGAGCTTACGGACCTTCTCCAACTCGAACTGAATCCACGCGGGCATGCCGCCCCCGGTCATCCACATCTGCGTCAAATCGGTCGAGTGCTGGTCCTGCGTATCGAGGCCGGAGCCATTGACCGCGTTCTGTGGTGTCATGCCGGCCTGGAAGCTGGAGGCCGTGGCAGTCACGTTTGCGATCGGATAGGCGAACGGCTCGACGGCGAAACTCCAGACCTGACCCTTGAAGACCGTGTTGTCGGGCGCCGCGTTGACCTCGTCGACGCGCCAGTAGTACGTCCGGCCGTATTCGAACGGGTTCTCGGCGTTGAATGCGGTATCCGTCTGACCCCGGCTTGCCAGGACTCCCATCGGGTTGTCCCTGTCGGCGTCATTGACGTCGGTGAGGCTCGTGCCGAGGTACACGTCGTGTGTGGCGGCGAACTCGCCCGGCGTCCAACCCAGCGTGACATCGCAGGGGACATCGTCCGCTCCCTCTTCAGGATCGGGGTCATAGGCGATGGGAGCGTCCGCCGTGCCTTTCATGATCTTCTGGATCTCGGCGTCGCTCACGGCGTGATTGTAGATGCGGACGTCGTCGAGCCTGATCGGGGCGTACTCCGTGACTCCTTTGGCGGCGCCGAACCACAGGACGCTGGCGTTGTCGCCGCTGGCCGAGGCGGTCGCTTCGTTGTCCAGGACGCCGTCAAGATAGATCCTTTTGTTGCCGTTGTTGTAGACCATCACGACGTGAATCCAGACGCCGGCCTTCACTGCGCTTCCGATCTGATTGTTGGGCTGGTGGCCGAAGACCCAGTAGTTGCCGTCGTTGATCCAGATGCCGTACCAGTTGCTGGCGTCCCGGCCTTTGGTGACGACGCCCGACCAATGTCCCGGAAGGGACGTCACGTTGACCCAAGCGGCAAGCGAGTAAGCGGCGCTGGTCCCGAACCGAAGGTCCTGGGCGTCCTGGACTTCAACCAGGTCATTCGCTCCGTCGAACAGCAGGCAGGCGCCTCGATCATGCCAGCCGGGGCTGCTCCACGCCGCGCCGTTGATTGTCCCATCGTGGCCTTGTCCCGTCACATCCGTCACCTGGCCGCCCGTGGCCTCGTCCAGACGCCAATGTCCCACGAGCCCCGCCGAGACCTTTCCCGTCGCCCCGAGCAAACAAACCAGACACAGGAGAAGAACCGCTCTTTGCCGCATGATTTGCCTCCTTCCACAACAGGATATGATGTTCGCGTTCTGAGCGTCTCAGAACCAACGTTGATTCGCCGTACCGGAGGATCCCGGCTCTGCCCTAGTCGTCCGCGACGTCCCTGAAGTGTCTCATCCACTGCGGCCACACGGGAGTCCCGTACTTCACCTGGTCGTGGGCCCACTGTTTGTGCCAATGCAGGCTCCACAACCCTTTCAAGCCGATGCGCCGGACCGACGTATCCATGAACACGCCGTTGACGTACCCGTTGTGCCGGTTGATGCAGAAGCTTCGCATGGCGTTGCCGTACCACTGCCAGGAGCACTCGCCATCGAACGTCGGCGGTTCGTCGAACATCTCGGGCAGGCCGTCCACCCACTGACAGTCCACGAACACGGGGATCTCCGAACCGCCTTTGACGTGGACGGTTCGCCAGTTCTTGTTCTCATGGATGTCGTCGCGATCGTTGGCGACCCAGGCGTTCAGGCCGAAGCCGCCGTAGTCGCCCTTGACCGCAAAGTCCGGGACGGTCGGAATCGCGCCTTCGCCGTAGATACCCCAGCCGACGAATGGACCGGTCACGCCGTCGCTGTAAAACTTCTTCGTTGTGGGGCAGGACCGGATCTTCGGCTCGTGGCTGTAGTACGGCCGCATCGCGTAGACCCAACTGGCGTGTGGGCTGCTGCCGGCTTCCTGGTGGAAATTGCCGTTGTTGTCCTGCGCATACATGGAGAAGGTCAGGCCCATCTGCTTGAGATTGGACTGGCACACGACCGCCTGGCCTTGCTCGCGGACTCGCTGAAGCGCGGGCATCAGAATGGCCATCAGCAGGGCGATAATGGCGACGACAACCAGCAGCTCGATGAGCGTGAAGGCATTCCTGTTGGGCATACCTTTCTCCTTGCCTCCTGCCGCACGGCCGATGCCTCTGCGGAACCGCGAAACGCTCGCTGGAACTCGCTGTCTCGACGGGCCAGTTGTAGATCAACCCGACCGGTCTCGCGGAACCGGGGCATTTCAGATCATCGGTCAAAGTCTGTCGTGTCTTCAATCGTTTGCGGAAGCTTACGCAAACGATTGTGGTAACGAGGATACCCGAAGATTCCATCCTCGTCAAGACTCTTTTTGATCTTCCCTCCCCGAGAGGTTTTACTTGGCGTCGACCTGCCGAACCGAGCCCCTCTCGATCAGTCGGGTCGGGAGAACGATTCCCTCCTGGACCGGGCCTTGGGTCGACTGGATCTGGTCCAGGAGAAGCCGGACTGCGATCCGTCCCATCTGTTCCTTGTTCTGTTCGACGGCCGTCATGGGGGGATTGAGGTACGCGCAGTAGGGCTGGTCGTCGAAGCAGATGATCGACACGTCCGCAGGCACCCGGATGCCTTCCTCCGAAAGGGCCCGCAGGATGCCCAGGGCGATCAGATTGCTCAGGGCGAGAATCGCGGTGACTCCCCGGGCCTTCTTGATCAGGAGCTTGGCGCAGATGTAGCCGTTCTCCTCGCTGAAACTGCTGCCGGCCACCAGGGAGTCGTCGATCGGGATGCCGTGCTCCGTCAACGCCGCCTGATACCCTCGCACTCTCTCCTGGTTCGGCGACGTCCTCGCCAGGCCCTGCACGCAGGCGATGGTCCGATGTCCTCGTTCGATGAAGTGCCTGGTGGCCTCCATGGCCCCTTTGCAGTTGTCCGAAATGACGTAGGGAAGTTTCAAGCGGGGGAAATGGCGGTCGATCACGACGGCGGGGGGGCGGTCGTCCTGAAGGACCTCGAAGTGCTCCGCCGACTGGCCGACCGGCGCGATGATCAGGCCATCCACCTTGCGGCTTCGCAGGAGCGTCAGCGACTCCGCTTCCAGGTCGGTGTTCTCCTCGCTGTCGCAGAGAATGACCGAGTAGCCTCCCGCCCGGGCGGCCATCTCGACGTTTTTGGCGATGGCCGCAAAGTAGGGGTTCGAGATGTCCGGGATGATCAAGCCGATGCTGAGCGTCCGGTTCAGGCGCAGCCCTCGGGCGAGGGGGTCCGGCGAGAAGTTGAGTCTCTTGGCCGCCTTGCGGACGGCCTCTTCCGTTTTGGGACTGATCCCGTATTCCTGCGCCTTGCCGTTGAGCGAACGGGACACGGTGGTCACGGAGACGCCCAGTTCCCTGGCGATCGCTTTCAATGTCGGTCTTGAACCCGGTTTCATCGTCCTAATCCCCAATCCTATGCAGAACCTTCACCACATGATTCTACCACACGCGGCCCCGCATACCCAGGGAATGTCGTCCCGCTGTTGAGGAGCCGGGACACGACGGCGGATTCTCCCGGCCGCAGCGCAAAAGGAAAGGCTGTGAGCTGAGCCCACAGCCTTTCGGTGCTATCGCGTCATTATCATTGATTTGGCGATCTCACTGCGGCAGATGGACCGGTAGTCTTCTTCCGGCCAGCCAGGCGATCTCCTCGGCCGAGAGCGCCTTGTTGTAGATCCGAACCTCGTCGACCATGCCGGGGCAGTTCCCGCCGGCCGCGTGTCCGCGTTTGCCCATCTGCACGTTGTCCTGCGTGT
>CALMMH010001082.1 GCA_937868145.1 uncultured Phycisphaerales bacterium | reverse complement strand
TCCGGCCAGCAAGACCTCTCGGCGAACCGGCGTCAGCAGGTAAAAGTGCAGGCTCTTGTCGAGCATCTCGCCGCGGAAGAGATTCACGAAAATCCCCACGCATCCGAAGAAGACCGCCAGACGGAGGTAGTAGGACTGAAAGACGCCCGCGAAGATCTGTGAAACGCGCTCCGGCGTATCGAGATCGTTCCTGTGGATCCGGACGAGTTTTCCGCTTCTGAAAAGAAGGCGAGTGTCGACGTCGCCGTCGGTATACATCCAGTGCGATTCTTCGATCCGTTGATTGCGTTCGTCCCGATTCCACCTGCCCCATCGGGCATAAGGCTGGCCGAGCTTCTGCAAAACCTCCTCGGAGGCCATTCCGGTCTTGAGGGCGTCGAGGTCTTCCGCGGAGATCGGGTGTTCCCGAGCGATTCGTTGGAGCTGGCCGCGATGATGAGCGATGGAGAACGAATGGATCGCGAAAAGCGCCACGGGGGCAAACGCCAGCAGATAGACCCACAAGCCCCGCCGCGAGAGGAAGGTCTTCTTCATCTCCAGCCGGACGATCCCCAGGATTTGCGTGCACCACAGGCGAATCATTGGGAAGCCTCCTCTGCGCCGATGAGGTATTCGTATACGGAACCGACGTTGTCATCGGCGGGGATCACACCCTCGATGTCGATGCCGGCCAGGGCCAGGTGGTTAAGCGCCCGGCAGAACCGGTCGGCGTCGCGAGTCTTGATCAGCACGCCCTCCCCTTCGGGCAGCAGCCGGGCCTCGACGACATGGTCCTGCTCAAAGGCCCTGGAGGCCAGCAGGCTCGGCTGTTTGCACCGGATGAGGAACTGCATGGGCCGCTCCTCCTGGATCTCGCTCCGCACGCCGCGGATCCGGCCTTCCGCGACGACGTAGCCGCCGCTCATGAGAACGACCTGGTCCGAGATCATATCCACCTCGTGCAGAACGTGGCTGGAGACCACGACGTGACGACCCTCCGCCGCGTATCGCTTGAACAAAGCGATCGTCTCGGCGCGGACCAGCGGGTCCAGGCCGTTGAGGGGCTCGTCGAGAATCAGGACCCGCGGATCGTGAGCGATCGCCTGGGCCAGCCGAATCCGCTGACGCATCCCCTTGCTGTACGCGGCGACCTTGCGGTCCGCGGCTTCGGACAAACCGACCTGCTCGATGGCGCGGGCGGTCAGCTCCCGACACTCGGCGACGGAACGTCCCGACAGGCGGAGATAGGACAGGATAAACTGCGACCCGGTCAACCCTTTGGGGAAGGCGTCGAACTGAGTCGAATAGCCCAGGAAACGAAAGAGCTTGTGAGGTTGCGACGGATCGACGCCCAGGACGGAGAGCCGTCCCTGGCTGGGCCGGACCAGGCCAGTGATCAGGTTCATCAGAGTCGTCTTGCCCGAGCCATTGGGACCGACCAGACTCGTGATCCCCGGCGGGATGGAGAGCGTCACGCGGTTGACGCCCAGGACCTCGCCATAGAAGCGAGAGACATTGTCGAGGATGATCCGGTCTTCACTCATCTGACCACCTCGAACGCGCGAACCCGCCGGGCCAGCAGAATCAAACACAGCGAGCACACAACGCCCAGGACGATCCAGGCCTGCGTCAGAGACAGGTCCGTTCCCCTGCTTGCGTCGAAGAGGGATCCCCAGACCGTATGGATGACTTCTCCGAGATTGATCAGCGAGCCCTTGCGGGTCCGCAAAATCTCGTTGATGGCCTCGCCGAAGCCCGCGCCGACGAAATGGAGCCCCAAGACGCATGCCCCGGCGGCGATCCGCCACTTCACCCAAGCCGAGAGGGCCAAGGCGATCAGGGACAGAACGAAGATCCAGATCAGCGGCCCCAGAACGATCGAGCCGGCCAGCCAGAGGTTGGGTTTGGCCCAGACCCACCCCGCGCAACTGGCCTGAATCGCATAGAGCAGCAGGCCCGGCACCCAGGTGACCGCCGACAGCAGGACAAGCAGGACGGTCATCTTCCCGGCCACATACTCGGCTCGAGAGAAGGGCCTGCTCAGATACAGAGCGAGCCCCCCGTTGGCCAGGTCCGGCCAGACCAGGTTCGGGCCGACAAAGGTCGTCAGCAACAAGGCAAGAACCCCTTGAACGACGCAAAAAACGTAGAAGAACTGCCCGTCGATCGGGGGCAGAACGTTGGATTGCAGCTTCAGCATCGCCAGGGCCGGGCTGTTGTGGGACAGGTAGATCAGCGCGGCGCAGGCGATGGGATAGAAGGTGCACATCGCCAGGAAGAGAACCAGGAACCTGGACTGGAAAACCCTCGCGTAGGAGTACCGCATCAGGATCAGAAACCGCGACCAGCCCGCCGTCCGTGGGCCTTCATAGTCTCTGTAGGTCTGCTTGTATACCGCCATGTCAGACCTCCATCGCCTTCAGGAAGATGTCTTCGAGGGTGTCCCGACGATAGCTCACCCGCCGCAGGGGCAAGTCATGATCGGCCGCCGCACGGTAGATTTCCCGGAGGTCGAAGCCTTCCGGCAGGATCATCTTGTAGCGTCCCGTCCCCAACGCCGTGCACTCGCACCCCAGTCTCGCCAGAGCCTGCGCCAAGCCCGCCCCATCGCCGGAGGTCTCCAGCTCGACGAACCGCCTGTTGGTGCTTCGCTCTTTCTCGAGATTCGCGTAGTGGACGATCTGGCCCTGCTTGAGGATCAGCACCTCCTCGCAGGTCTCCTCCACGTCGCGGAGCAGGTGGGAGCACAGAAGGATATACATCCGGCCCGAGTCCCGAATATCGCGAATGAGACGGACCATTCGCTGGCGGGCGGACGGATCGAGCCCGTTGGTCGGCTCGTCGAGAATCAGCAGGCGGGGCCCATGCACGAGGGCCTGGGCCAGTTTGGCCATCTGCTTCATGCCCAGGGAGTAGGTCCCCAGCTTGCGGTAACGGGCCTCTCCGAGCCCGACGTAGAACAGGACCTCGTGGGCACGCTCCAGTGCGGCTCGAGCGGGAAGGCCCGACAGCTCGCCCATCATCCGCACGAAGGTCACCGCGGTCATATCCCCGACAAACGCGTCGTTTTCCGGCATGTAGCCGATCTGGGCGCGAATCTGCCGGAGGTGATGGCGGATGTCGTGGCCGAAAACGCTGGCGGAGCCCTTGGCCACCGGGCAGAAGCCCAACAGCGTCTGGATCAGAGTGGACTTGCCCGCCCCATTGGGTCCGAGCAGCCCCAGCGTGAGTCCGGACAGCGAGACGCTAAGATCCTTGAGAATCTCGCGCTTGCCGAAACGCACGCTCAACCCAGCCAACTCAATGACAGACTGCATCCAATCGATCTCCCAAAACGTCCGTGCCGAAGCCGATCGGCCCCATCATACCACAAGCCGCATGCCCGGCCCAGGCGGCTCCGCACTGGGTAGGACGCGGTTGGACGCCATTTATTACAGGGAACCCGGGAATTCGGGGTGGGGAAAAACCTTGTGGGATGGCAGACTGGGAATTTACTATTCCTGCGGGAACGCTATAATCAGTCGGTTTAGGCCTGTGCAATCTCTATATGCGCATATAACGCTTGTTTCAGATAGAAAGGAGAACACGAAATGGCAGCAAAGATTTATTATGAGAACGAGGCTCCGATCGGACCGCTTCAGGGCAAGAAGGTGGCGGTCATCGGTTACGGGTCGCAGGGTCACGCGCACAGCTTGAACCTTCGAGACAGCGGGATCGAGGTCGCGGTGGCGGAGTTGCCGGGGACGGAGAACTTCAAGCTCGCGACCGAGCACGGCTTCAAGCCCGGCGACATCAAGACCGCGGTCACCGGAGCGGTGTTGATCATCATCACTCTGCCGGACGAGATCCAGGGCAAGGTGTATGAGAGCCAGATCGCCCCGAACCTGAAGGCCGGCCAGACGCTCGGCTTCTGCCACGGGTTCAACATCCACTTCAAGTACATCGTGCCGCCGAAGGAAATCAACGTCGTCATGATCGCGCCGAAGGGCCCGGGTCATCTGGTCCGCAGCGAGTTCCAAAAAGGCGGCGGCGTGCCCTGCCTGGTCGCGGTCCAGCAGGACGCCACCGGCACCGCCAAGCAGATCGCTCTGGCCTGGGGCCACGGCATGGGCGGCGCCCGCGCCGGCATCCTCGAGACGACCTACAAAGAGGAGACCGAGACCGACCTGTTCGGCGAGCAAGTGGTCCTCTGCGGCGGCCTGTCCAACCTGATCAAGGCCGGATTCGAGACCCTCGTCGCCGCCGGGTATCAGCCCGAGATCGCCTATTTCGAGTGCTGCCATGAGGTCAAGCTGATCGTCGACCTGATCTATCAGGGCGGCCTGAGCTACATGCGGTACAGCATCAGCAACACCGCCGAGTACGGCGACCTGAGCCGTGGTCCGCGAATCGTCACCGACGAGACCCGCGCCGAGATGAAGAAGATCCTCGGCGAGATCACCTCGGGCAAGTTCGCCAAGGAGTGGGTCAACGAGTACCAGACCGGCCTGAAGAACTTCAACGCCTTGTACGAGAAGGACCACGATAGCCAGTTGGAAACCGTGGGCCGCAAACTCCGCAAGATGATGAAGTGGATCGACTCCAAGGAAATGTGAGTCGATCGACGATTGACAATTTGCGTTCGGGCGCGAAAGGAGAGCCCTATGACCACCGGCAGATCGCACGTCGCCGGCCGCAAGGCCTGTGCGACTCGATTCACGTTGTGCATGGCGGCTCTCCTTTCCACGTCCGTCCTTTCCGGCTGCGGCGGTTCGAACGAACTCTCCTATGACAAGCTCGCAGTCCCCTACGCCGCGGCGCAAATCGGCCGCAGTACGTCGCTGGAGGTCCTCAACGTCGCCCGCGACGGGGCCTACCAGTTCGATCCCGACCAGGTCGATCAGGTCCTGCTCACCCAGTCCGACACCGTCATCGGCTACTCCGGCCGCAGCAGCGACACCCGCAAGTCCTGGCTCAACATGATCGTCTTCGACGAATACCGCATGACCGCGGGTCGGAAGTACTTCTTCTGTATCGACGAGCGAGCCAAACGGGCTCCCGATAACCCCAAGCAGCAGCTCTTCCCCGCCCGACAAGGCATCCTCTTCGACGCCCAGTTCACCGTCGATCCCGAGGTCCTCACGACCCCCTACACCACCGAGGAAGCCCAGCAGACCGCGATCCTCCAGTGGCTCGCCGGCCGCTTCGAGCAGGACGTCGCCGCTCTCGTGGGCAACCTCAAAGACCCTGCCCAAGGCGGCGAAGTGATCGTGCTCTCCGGCGCGATGGTCAGCCAGGTTTTCCAGGGCGTCTTCGTCCAGTTGGACAAGTCCCCCGGCCTGGCGAAGAATCTCAGCGACGAAAAAGGCGTCCCCTTCCCGCACATGAGTCTCGGCGAAGGCCGCATCCGCATGCTGACTCAGAGCGACATGGCCGCCGTCAAGATCCGCGTCAACCTCCCCATGGCCGACGCCGAGTAGCCCTGGCGGTCCGGAGCGGTCGACACATCCCCCGCATTCTGAATCCGACAAGTCGCTTGACTTCTCGGCATCAGGCTGCCTATAAATCGGGCATACGAATCGAGGAGACAGAACATGAAAGCATCGTACTGGCTTTGGGTCGCTTTGCTGTTGTCCTGGTTGTCGGTCCCGACGGCTTGTCCGGCTGCTCCGGAGGGTCCGACCGTCTACGTCACCTTCTGGTTCGACACCGAGGACTTCATCCTGCCCCAGGCCGATGACGCCGCCAAGCGTCTGGCCGAGATGTTCACCGCCAGGAACGTCCAGGCGACCTTCAAAATCGTCGGCGAGAAGGCCCGCGTGCTGGAGGAACGAGGCCGGGACGACGTGATCCTCGCTCTGGCCAGGAACGACATCGCGTACCACTCCACGTGGCACAGCGTTCATCCGACGCCGTCGGAATACTGCCGGGATCTGGGCTGGCACGAGGGCGTCTCGGAATTCACTCGTCGCGAGGGCGTTGGGCTCGACACGCTCCGGCGCGTCTTCGGCGTCAACGCCTCCTGTTACGGCCAGCCCGGCGGGTCTTGGACGCCGCAAAGCTATGGCGCTCTCCGCGCGTTCGGAATCCCGCTCTACCTGGACGAGACCTCGCACGTCAATGTGAAGAACCGCCCCTTCTGGTATTGCGGGACCCTGAACATCCTACGGCTGGGCGACTGCGTTCTCCGGACGGGCTGGGCCGACGAGGAGGTGAAAGAAACCTGCGACAAGTTCGACCGCGTCCACACGAGCCTGATCGGCGAAGGCGGCGGAATCGTCAGCATCTACTATCACCCGTGCGAGTTCGTGCACGAGCAGTTCTGGGACGGCGTCAACTTCGCCCACGGCGCCAATCCGCCGCGATCCCAGTGGAAGCTCCCGCCGCTCAAATCGCCCGAGGAACAGGAGCAAGCGTTTCGGGCCTTCGAGGCCTTCCTCGACCACATCGTCCGCCACCCCAACGTACGGCTTGTGACGGCCAGAGAGATTCCGTCCCTGTATCCGGACCGGGTCTACTCCCATCCTTTCACGGCAAAGGACGTTCGCGCCATCGCCGATGCGTTCCAGAAGCAGATCTCCTATGTCGAGATGCCGACGAAAATCGTCTCGGCGGGAGAAGGCCTCCTGGCCTTGTCGCAGTTCGTCGCCGGAGTCGACGGGAGGTCCAAGCCCCAGGAGGTCGCCGTCGAATTCGCATACGGCCCCGCTTCCCGACCGCAGCGATTCACCGCCGAAGGCTCGTTCTCCTGGGAGGCGATCCGCCAGGCCGCGAAGGAACTGGTGGAAGTCACGCAGAGCGCAAAGCAACTGCCATCGCTGGCTTGGGTGGCCGGCGAGCCGGTGCGACTCGAAGATTTCGCCATCACACTGGCGTCAATCGTGGTCTCGGAGAAATACACAGGCGAGGTCTCGCTGCAACACGGCGAGCTGGATGCTGCGAAGTACGTCGCCGACGATTCGCCGGGCCTGTGGGGCTGGGTGGTCTTCCCCGACGGCTTCAACGCCCCGGCCATGATGGAACTGGCCAAGCTCCAGGCCTGGACGATCAAGCCGGCGAAACTGCGATAAGACGTGTCGAGACGCCCCTGTGTAAAGAACCTCACGATGGCGGAGAAGTCCGTGCGTAGTGTGCCCGCAAGGGCATATCTTTTTCCCACAATCCTAGGCCTGCAGCATTCCCGCGAAGAGGAAGATAACGCCTTGCGGCGTCACTACGAATGAGATCATTTGTCCGTCACGGTTCCCCGTTGGGCATAGCGAATCAGATTGACCAGCAGTCGATCGGCCGCCGGATGCGAGTCGAGATTCTCCAAGATGCAGGGCGTGCTCAGAACGATCCGGCCCTTGCCCGACTTGTACGCGGCCATCAGGAGACACGAGCCGTAGCCTTTTCCGAACTGGGCGTTGCCGGTCGCAAAGCCCGCGGCGAGGGTCTCGTCCGGCGTATCCTGCCCTTCGAAGATCTCGCGGGGAATCAGCGGGCCGTAGTAGTCCCAGTCCATAATGCCCGGGCCTTGGAGTCCGTCGAACACCGGATGGCGATTGGCCACGCAAACCTTATGGTAGAGCCAGTCGTGGACAGTCCGGCAGCGGCCTTTGTTCTTTAGCGGCAGCCAGTTCATCGCGGCTTTGCCCTCACGGAAGATCCGGCCGCTAAGGAACACGACACCGGCCCCCGCCGCGGTGCGAGCCGAGAGGCTCTCCCACAACGCCGGATTCGTTTCCGCGTCGCTCGGCGTGCCAACAAGCACGGCTTCCTGCGGATTGGACGCCTCCACCGTCAGCGGCCGGCAGCGGAGTCCGTGGGCCGTGAGCCACTCCTGGGTCTTGGCGTCGATCCCCCAGACCGCAACGTCGCCGGCAAGGGACGGCAGCGAAGCCGAATCGGAAACATAGAACGTCAAGCGTCCACCGGTCGGCGAGCCGCCCTGCTCCAGGTTGGCCGCGAAGGCGTATTGGCCGGCGGGGACGTCGAGCTTGAACGTCTCCCGAATCACGGGCACCGCCAGCGTCGACGTCTCGGGAATCGTCACCGTAGCCTGTTTCTCCCAAACGGGTCCGCCGGGCCCGAAGACGCGGAATTTCGCGGGATACCGGCCCGGCTTGAGAACGTCCTCGTTGGCCAGCACAGCTTCGACCGTCACCTCGCGGCCCGCGTAGACATGAAGCGGCTCGGCGAACAGGCACCATCGCAGCGGCGACCAGCCATCGGACACGGCGTCGAACGTCGCCGGCTTCCACCGACGCCAGTAGGTCCAGAGTCCTTCGCCCGTCATGCCGTGGTCCAGGATGCCCGTCAGGTTGTAGCCGCACAGTTTCGGATTCGAGCGAATGCAGTTGAAACCGAGAGTCCGCTGCCTCGCGTGCAGACGCTGGCTCTCGCGCAGCATATCCTCGGGGAACGCGTACACGCTGTCGAGGCCCAGCCGCTTCCAGTCGGCGATCAAGCCCTCGCTCTGCTCCCGCAGCATCGCCGCGTCCTCCAGGTCCGGCCTGGCGCCGATCTGCTCGAAGCGTCGCCACTCGTCGATCACGTCCATCAGACTGCCGATGCCGTACTCCGAGAGGAACACCGGTTTGCCCTCGCGGCCGAGTTCGCGGATGAAGCGGTCCGTCTCCGGCGTCTGCGGCGTGGCGGGATAGAAATGGGCGTCGCCGGCCTTTGGGGCATAGCCACCGGCGCTGAGCGAGGTGCTCGCGGCCCCGGGACCTTCCACGCCCCAAACGGGTTGCCACTCGCTGGAGCCCGGGTTACTGGCAGAGCCAATCGACCACTGGCCGTCCCAGCGTCCGCTGTCCAGGAGCGTCAGCCGGGTCGGGTCCAGCTTGCGCAGCTTCGGCAGGAAGCCCACCGCTTGGCGAAACACCGGACCGTCCTGAGTCTCGTTCAACAAACCCCAGATCACGACGCTGGGGTGGTTGCGGTCACGGCGGATCATGGCCGAGGTGCTGCCGTCGAACCGCTCGCCCATCTTGGGCGAATCCTCCAGCAGCCAACCCGCGAGGCACTCCTCGTAGACCATCAGGCCCAATTCGTCGCAGAAGTCAAGTTGCTCGGGGTAGGCGACGCCTGCGATGAAACGCACCATGTTGAAGCCGGAGGCCTTGGCGTAGATCATGTCGCGACGGCCGAAGTCGCCGACCACGTTCACCTGCTGGCCAACCGGCATGGCATTTCCCGTGTGCGTGCTGCGAAGGAAGATCCGCTTGCCGTTGAGATGAAAGTAGCCGTCCACGATCCGGAAGTCGCGGAAGCCGCAGCGGACCGAGTGCTGGTGAGCCCGCTGGGACAGGGCCGCCGCCGTAGCGGTCACACGATAGAGGAAAGGATCTTCGAGGCTCCACAGCCGAGGCTGTGCCACTCGCACAGTCATCTCGTGCTGGGACGATCCCGCGGGAAACTCCCCTTTCTGCTCGAGCGTCTGTAAGACGTCGCCGCCGGCGGCCGGAGCGAGAGCCAGACTGAGCGTCCCGTGTGCGGCTTGGCTTTGGCTATTCTGCACGGTCAACGTCACTACGATCTCGCTCGTCTTGACGTCGGGCCGGACGAACGCGTCCTTAATATAGACCGACGGGACCCGCCGCAACTCGACCGGATAGATGATCCCGCCGCAGTTGAATGATGAACCGCACGTCGTAGGCGCGACCCTGTTTCGGTGAGGAGTCTCGCGAAGGATGTACCCGTCGATTGACTCGGCGGTCGGATTCAAGACCCGCACGGCCAGGAGGTTCTCAGCCTCCGGCCGGATCGAATCGGTGACGTCGAACTCGAAGGGCGTCTCGCCTCCTTCGTATGAGCCGATGTGCTTGCCATTGAGCCAAACGTCCGCCAGATAATCCACGGCGCCGAACCGGATGAGCACGCGGTCGCCGGGCGCCCCGCCGAGGGTGACGCGAAAGGAATGCCAGTACCAAACCACGCCGTGATAGCTCGGATACACCTGCTGGATAATGCCGGGGACGGGAGCCCCCTGGGCCTCGGGTCGAACGCCTTCGAACCACCGGTCCGCCCTGCCGCGATTCTCCGCATCGGTGGCGATCTTCCACTGGCCACTTAGTATCTGCCTGGACGCGACATCTTGAGGCTCGGCCCACGCCGTGGTCCAACCACTCCCCAAGAACACCAACACAGAGACCGCCACCGCCATTCGATCAAATCTGCCCGCCATCTCCATCTCCTTTCGGTCAGCACCTGATGAATCCCTCTGTGGCCGACGATGACCGCGGCCCCACAGCAGGGACAATCGTATCCGATTCCGGGAGAAATGATAGTGGTGAGGTCTGAAATGAATCCTTCCTCCGGTTGGTCCGAAAACGCGGAACTCCGAGGCGCCTCCCGTGTCTATTGAAATGAGCGTCATTCAGATCTGAATAGAGCGAGTGAGATCGCAACAACCGGAGCCGTCTATTTCGGAGTGAAGTGGAATGAATCCCGCATTCGTGTTTCTCGTCATCGCGATGTCATCGAGAACAATCGACAAATGCCGCATCTCGCCGCTGAACGCGAACATGAGATACCTCACGAATGCCGTGAATCAATTCAGAATGGATACAGGCAGACTCCCCACGACGGAGGAAGGCGTGAACGCTCTGGTCGTTCGGCCATCGGGCGTCCAGAACTGGCAGATCGGTGGATACCTGGAAACAACAAAGGTCCCCAAAGACTCTTGGGGGACGCCGTTCGGCTATCTCCGGGACCCCAATCTGCCGGGAGGCTTCGGCATCTACTCTTGCGGCCTGGACGGCATCACAATCTCCGACGGAAACGACACCGACGACATCAACACATGGAGAACCAATGACTACTATAAGGTCGTAGGCATGCCCGAGGCAACGCGCGATAACCATACATCGCGTGTGATCGTGGCGATCGTTCTCCCCATGGTGGGGATCGTCCTGTGGAAGGGATTCGGCGTTGCACGTCGTCGACGGGAACAGGTCCCGCACGAACCCCAACAGTCGGAGCAATCAACATGAAGACCTCAGTCGTATTCGCCTTACTCCTGCTGTCTTCTGCCCCCATGGACAAAGGCCGTGTCATCACCACGGAGGCGAATCTGCAACTCATGGAGAGATGTGTCACGCTCTTCAAGCAGGCTTCCGGCCGATTGCCCACGCGTGAGGAAGGCCTGAGCGTCCTCATTCAGAAACCCTCGGATTGGCCTGCAGCTATTGAATGGACGCCTTTCCTGGAAACCACAGAGTTGCCTCGCGACGGCTGGAATCACAATTTCGTCTACGTCCTCAATCCCAATTTGCCGCACGGCTTCGGCGTCTATTCCTGTGGCGAGGATGGCGTGACAGCATCCCGCGGCAACGATCGCGACGACATCAATACGTGGAACGCCAAAACACCCTGGAGAATCTACTACAAGCTTCCTCCGGCGATCGGAGACCATTGCGCGATGCTCGTAATCATCGGGCTCATCCTGGCGGCGGTGGTTCTGATCGTGGTGGAAGGGTTCCCTCGTGCACGCCGGCCAGCCCAATGACAGGAATACTCAGAGACAGGGGTCTGTGAAAAGACCCTGGCAGGTGGGTGGCAGCCTCAAACGCAGCTTGGGGATGGCGAAACCGCCTGCATATACGATTAGCGATCAGCACCATCCCCAAGTCCTGCGGACTTGAGGCTGCCACCCGAGCCTCCGCGTTTTCGTTGCCCAGAAACCTGCACAGACACATACCCTGGGAAGACGAGACAAAAAGGATGCTTCCTTCGCAGGCAAATGGTAAAATGGTACTGGTGCCCGCCGAGTGTTGGGCCCAGAGGTGCTGCGATGCGACTGCTGGTTGGGCAAGAGCTGGTGGCGTCGGCATGGGGAGAGACGGACGGACTGCACCAAGATTCGGCAGTCTGCGGCGAGCATAGGACCCCGATGTCCCGAACGCTCGCACGGACTTGCGGGAGCCGTTTGAGATTTTGGATTTCGCTTATTTGGATTTGTTTCGGATTTCGCGCTTCGTGCTTCGGATTTGACTTCGTCTCTTCCCCACCCCTTCTGATCGCCTCCGCCTGGGGCCAGTCAACCTCCGAGGATGATGGTTTCGGCCCGATTTCCGACGAGAAGCGGACCAATCCGATCGATCAGATCAACGAAGCACTGAAGCGGTACGGCCGGTACTTTCTCTGGGTGGGCATCGGCCTGTCGGCGGTGGTGGCGATCAAGATCATAGCGCCCATCCAGATCTATTACGGGCTCCAGGACCGACGGCTCCAGCGGGCCGTGCGGGCCGTCGATGAACTGCTCAAGCACATTCAGAAGGAGGCGGAGACCACCAACGGCGAGGCCCCCAAGGAGGAGACGAAGGCCGACGCCGGGATTCTGGCCGGGATGGCGGAAATCGCGGAGTTCGAGCAGGCCGAACAGGTCCCCTCGTACGTGCTCACGGTGAACGACATGATGCTGGACAATATCGCCGTGACGCTCAAGCGACTGCGGCGATTCGGAGACGGCACCGCCGAGAAGTACCAGGACTACATGTTCGCGGTTCTCCAGGGGATCAAGGCGATCACCGAGCAATGCGCCGAGGCCCACGCGCCCTCGGGCCTGGCCGTAAATGTCAACGAGTACTTCCGCGACGAGCCACGCTACAAGATGTGGCGAAAAGTGCTGGGCCACTGGGCGAAAAAAGGCAAGTATCAAGATGCCGCGGCCGCGTTTCTTTTGTTTATGAGAACCGTTCGGGAAGGCCGGCCAATGTCGGCTCCCAAACCAAACGGCTTATCGCTGGGCGACACCGCCGTCACAGCCGCTGTGAAGGAACCGGCGGCGCCGGAGATCCTGAGCGAAGAGACGTTGCCCGCCGTACAGGAAGCGGCTGCCGAGGAGGCCCAGAATCTCCGGGCACTCATCGAAACCGGAACCTCGACGCAGAAAGCGGAGAGTTGGCAATTCGAACTCGTGCGCAGACAGCATCAGATTCACACACGGGAGGAGGCGCAGCACATGCTCAGCGTCTTCCTGAAGCACCAGCGAAAGGTTTTGCAGGAGATCACGAAGATCCGCATGCTGCCGTGCAGGACGTGGGAGCACCTGCTCTACATGCTGGGCGTCGAGGACACGGCTCAACTGCGAGCCCGGGCCGAGGCCCGGTTGCTCACCACCCAGGAAATTCTCCTTCTGGAAAAGGCGTTCCTCCAGACGTTCGCCAAACGGGAATCGCTTGCACGGATCTACGGACAGGAAGAGAAGGCCGTGCTGATGATAGATGCACACGTCCCGGAGATCCGGCGGGAAGCCTTGGCCCTGCTCCACCTGCTTCAGCAGACGCAGCCCGATCGGCTCGACAATGCGACGGAGACCCTCAATGAAGAGGAGACGCCGCAGAATGGACTGGTGAAAAAGCTGATCGCACATTATAAGAAATAAAATGTCGCAGGATGCGACTACGGGCGTGTAGCCGGCAACCGGACGCGAGGCGTCCCGGGCCGCAGCACGATCGGAGAGAAGGAGAGAAATATGGGACCGATGCGGCTTGTCATGCAAGCGTTTGTTCTGATCGCCCTGCTGCTGGGCGTCGGAGCCTGCAACATCGAAATGGGAAACTGGTCGCAGGC
>CALMMH010001081.1 GCA_937868145.1 uncultured Phycisphaerales bacterium | reverse complement strand
GGCCCAGGACATCATCCCGATGTGGTCGGGCAGCAAGGTCTACTTCCTCTCCGAAAGCGGCAAGGCGACCGTCGTTGAAGAAGGACCGGAGTACAAAATGGTGGCCCAGAACGATTTGGGCGAGACCTGTTGCGCCAGTCCCTCGGTTTCCCAGGGCAATCTATTCCTCCGCACGGAGAAAGCGGTCTACTGCATCGGAACCGAAGACGGGCCGAACGCGGCGTCAAAACCTTGACGGGACGGGAATCCCCGCTTAGACTTTGGCCGAGATCCGCCGGTCCCCAACCGCCAGGTCACGCCGCATAGGAGGGTGTGACCGGTGATAGCGAAGACCTCTGTGCGGGCTCTGTAAGAAATCTCTGTAATCGGAAAGGATGATATCATGGTGAAAAGGCATGTGGTTGGCATCAGCGTGTGTTTGACCCTGGCCGTCGCGGCGGCCTGTCTGGCAATCCCCGCGTCAGTCGGCGCCGCTCCCGCACAAGCGTTGAACAAGCCGCCGGAAGGGTTCGTGGCCCTGTTCAACGGCAAGGACCTGACCGGCTGGAAGGGACTCCTCAAGAGCCCGTACGACAGCCCCGCCGAGCGGGCGAAGCTCACGCCGGAACAACTGAAGGAACTCCAGAAAGAGGCCGATGAGAACATGCGGGCCCACTGGAAGGTCGTCGACGGCGTCCTGGTTTTCGATGGGAAGGGACGCAGCCTCTGCACGGCCAAGGATTACGGCGATTTCGAAATGCTCGTGGACTGGAAAATCGAAAAAGCCGGCGACAGCGGCATCTATCTGCGCGGCTCGCCCCAGGTGCAGATCTGGGACACGGCCCGCGCGGACGTCGGCGCTCAGGTCGGTTCCGGCGGCCTCTACAACAATCAGAAGAACCCCAGCAAGCCGTCGAAAGTCGCAGACAAGCCCGTCGGCGAGTGGAACAGCTTCCGCCTCGGTATGATCGGCGAGCGCGTCACGGTCACTCTCAACGACGAGATCGTCACCGACAACGTCATCATGGAGAACTACTGGGAACGCGACAAGCCGATCTATCCGACCGGCCAGATCGAGCTGCAAAATCACGGCAATTTCCTCTACTTCCGAAACATCTACATCCGCGAGCTGCCGCGAGAAAAAGGCGTCAACAAACTGACAGATGATGAGCAAAAGCAAGGCTTCACGCAGTTGTTCAATGGAACGGACCTGACCGGCTGGGTCGGCGGGCCGCAAGGCTACGCGATTCGCGACGGCGTCCTGGTCATCGATCCCTCCCTCGGCGGCGGCGGCAACCTCCTTACCGACAAGGATTACGGCGATTTCGTGTTCCGTTTTGAGTTCCGGCTCTCGCCGGGCGCCAACAACGGCGTCGGAATCCGGACCCCGGAGTCGGGCGATGCCGCCTACCAGGGCATGGAGATTCAAATCCTTGACGACGTCTCGCCCCGGTACCGCGGCTGGCTGAACGAGTACCAGCGCCACGGCTCCATCTACGGCGTCGTCCCGGCCAAAACCGGCTTCCAGAAGCTGTGGGGATTGTGGAACTCCGAGGAGATCACGGCCAAGGGCAAGCAGATCACCGTGAAGCTCAACGGCGAAACGATTGTGGACGCGGACATCGAGAAGGCCAGCACGCCCAAGACGATCGACGGCCACGACCACCCCGGACTCCAGCGAGCCGCAGGCCGCATCGGTTTCTGCGGTCACGGGGATTACCTGGAGATCCGCAACGTGCGGATCAAGTCCCTGGATGCAAAATGACCAAATGACGACCGGACGGCGCTGAATGGAAAAGCGCCGTCCGGCTTTCTTTCTTCCACAGTCCCATCCCGTCTGGTCTCTTCCCCCGAATTCTCGCACCACCGGTTTCGGTCTACGTAGATCTTGTAGACAGCCCGTTGAGGGCAAATTATGGCGGTGTACAGTCAAGCCACACAGATGTTTCATTCGAACCGGGGGGTGCGAAGATGAGGCTTCCGGTCAGACATTCGACGATAGTCGCGGCGTTTTGCCTGCTGGCGTCGGTTCAGGCGACGCGGGCGGGCGATAGCGAGGACCAGATCGAGCAACTTCTCGACGCGATCGCGCAGGTCGAAAGCCGCAGCGACCGAAACGCCGTAGGGGACAGTGGTCGAGCCATCGGAGTGTACCAGATTCACCAGCGATACTGGCAGGACGGCACGAGGATCCTCGGGATCGACTGGCCCTATAAGGACGCCACGAACCCCGCCAAGGCGCGACAGGTCGTCCGGGCCTATCTGCGTCATTACGGCAAGGATCGGAGCCTGCTCGACATGGCTCGTATCCACAACGGCGGCCCGAACGGTCACAAGAAGCAGTCCACGCAGGATTACGCCCGCAAAATCGAGGCGATCCTGGACGGCATGGCCCAATCGTCCTGAATCGGACTGATGTGTTCCGGAGTCATCTTTTCCTGGCGATATCGACGATGTCGGGCGTGTGGAGCCGGGCGACCATCTCTTTTGCCAGGGCCTCGTACTCCTGGGCGCCCTTGTTGTCCGGGGCGAACGTCAGAATGCTTTGCCCCTGGCTGGGGGCCTCCGCCAGGGCCACCGACTTGTGAATGACCGTGTTGAAAACCAGAGCGCCGAACAGGCCGCGAAGCCCCGTTTCGATCCGTTTGCTCAGGGCCGTGCGGTCCTCGACGAACGTCAACACAACCCCCAGCGGACTGACCAGGCAGGGATAAAACCGCGCCCGGATGTGCCGCATCGTGTCCAGGAGCCGTTTCAGGCCATCCAAGGCGTAGAAATGCGCCTGGACCGGAACAATCACCCCTGTGCTGGCCACCAGGGCGTTCAGCATGAGCAGGCCCAGCGAAGGCGAGCAATCGATCACGCATAAGTCGTAATCGCGGGCAACCCCGCGCAACTGCTCGCCCAGGATCAGTTCCTTGCCGGGCACATCCCGCAATGTCAGTTCCGCCGCCGCCAGGAGGATATTGCTGGGCAGCAAGTGCAGCCGGCTGACGCGCGTGCCTACGGCGACCGCCGAGATCCGCAGGTAATCCGCCATGACGTGGTATGCGCTCTTCTCGAAACTGTTGGGATCATAGCCCAACCCCAGGGTCGCATGCCCCTGCGGATCGAAATCGACCAGCAACACCCTGTGGCCGTGCTTGGCCAAGGCTGCCGCCAGGTTGATCGCAGTCGTGGTCTTGCCGCAACCGCCTTTTTGATTCGCTACCGCTATGATCTGCATTCCGCAGGCGCCACCCAGTCGTGATCGTCCAACAAGAACACCAATTCGCCATATCCACCGGTCAACCCCAAATACCACTGCTTATTTTACCAAAACCTCGCTCCAAACCCAAGAAGAAAGAGGATCAGTCGTGAATCGACCTCGAATCCGCCATTCCGCGGCGACCCTGAAGCATCCCACGCAATCGTCGCATTATCGGCCCCACGATCCATTCGGCACATTCAATTCCACAGAGGTTGCTTATGGCGACCGGAATATTCGCCGATACAGGAGAATACGGAACGCCAGAGAACGTGTACGGCGCGCCCAGCGCCTGGAGGTACGACAGAATGACCAGAGTAAGAGAAGTCATGAGTACATGCGTCGTGAGCGTCCGCAGGGATGAGGATGTCTACGAAGCAATTCGCGTGATGGCCCTTCACGAGATCACCGGCCTGCCGGTCACCAACGAGGATGGAACCCTCGCCGGCATCATCACCGAGAAAGACGTGTTGTCGTTGCTATACAACATGACGGACAGGCCCGGCGTCGTCCAGGACTTCATGACGACCGAGGTCGTCTCCTTTGACCAGGAAACCGACCTCAGCGAGGTCGTCCAGGCTCTCCAAACGAGCCATTTTCGCCGGGTCCCAATTCTGGACAAGGGCCGACTCGTAGGCATCATCAGCCGGCGGGACATCATCAGGCACATCAGGACCCTCAAACAAGAAGACCGGGTCCTGAGAGACAGCTTCCTCGAACTGGTCTTCTGAGGCAAATCACCATGTTCGAAACCCGGACCATCATGTCAACCGATGTCGTCAGCGTGACCCGGCACACCCCAATCAGCGAGGTGATCGAGTTGCTCGTCGACAAGGACATTACCGGCCTCCCCGTCGTGAACGACGATGGCACCCTTGCCGGAATCGTGACGGAGAAGGACATCTTGTCTCTGCTGAGCGATCTGCGGTACGCCAGCGGCACGGTCGAGCAGTACATGACGCGGGACGTCGTGACCTTCGACGTCGAAGACGATTTCATCTCGATCTGCGAGTGCCTGATGACGAATCACTTCCGCCGCGTGCCCATCCTGTCGGACGGCAGGCTGGTGGGGATCGTCAGCCGCCGCGATATCATCAAGTATATCGCCTCGCCCCTCGGATAGAACCGCACACCGCCCGCCCACCCGTTGTCTCAAAACGAAGGTGGCACCAGGAGGTCTGTCTCTCCTGATGCCACCCGCTGACTCTGAGTACCAGCGTTCTACGAGGCGGAGTGATCCGCCGGGTAGACTACTTCTTGTCGTTGGGATCGGTTTTCGCGTTTCCCGATATGTTCTTCATGGCCTCCATGTGCAATTTGTAGGCCTCGGCCGCTGTCTTATCCTTGCTGATGGTGCTGCGTCCTTCTTCAACCTCGGAGATATTGGTCAACATCGCCGGCTCCTGGGCCACGTACGGCGTCAGGAAGATCAGCAACTCAATTTTCTCCTTGGTGGTGTCGGTCCTCTTGAAGAGGTTGCCGACCAAAGGAATGTCTCCCAACAACGGGACCCGCTTGACGCTCTTGTTGACCTTGTCCTTGATCAAACCGCCAATGACGATGGTCTGGCCGTTCATCACCGCGACCCGCGTACTGGCCGAACGGGTGGAGAATTGCGTAGCGTCAAGGTTCTCGGAAATCTGGACCGACCCGCTGATCTCTGTGATCTTGGGATTGACGACCATGTTGACCAGCCCGTCGGGATTGACCGAGGGCGTAACCTCCAGCACAATACCGATGTCGCTGCGGTAGTCGAACGTCGTCGTGCTGCCGACCGACCCTTCCGACGTGGTCCCGGTCGGAATCGGGACTTCCTCGGCGACGGTGATCGTCGCGGTTTGGTTGCTGCGGGTCAGGACGTATGGACGCGATAGAACATTAAGCTTGGTGGTTTCCTGCAAGGCGTGCAGCGTCAGGTCCAGGTCCCCCTGAATGGTCCGGATCTGCAGACCGCCGGGGCTGGTTTCCCCTGTATTCGACCACGGAGCGGTGATCCCGCCCGGCCGACCGAAGGTCTGCGTCGTCGTGGTGCTTCCGTTGCGGTTGAGGTTCGTCATGGCCAGTTCGGTGCCGACGTCCAACTGATCGGTGAGAGTGACCTCGGCAAACAGAACCTTGATGAGAACCTGCCCGACCGGCTTGTCCAGCTCCTCGATGATCGGCTTGATCTTCTCGTAGTTCTTCGTCGAGGTCATGCACAGCAGCGAGTTGGTGTTCGGATCGGCCTCGAAGTAGGTTTCGTCGGACAAGTCCTCGCTGTCCGAGGAGGATGAGGACGACGCGCTTCCACCCGTGGCGCCTCCCCGGCTCGTCTGGCCACCGCCCTGGAACTGCTGGCTGCCGCTTCGGGAACTGGTACCCTGCTCCTGCAAAGCCGCCATCTCGGTGAACAGGTTGTTCAGAATCGTCATCAGGTTCTCGGCATTGCCGTTCTTGAGGGCATAGATGAAGATCCGCCGCTCCTGCTCGGGGTTCTCGTCCAGTTGCTTGATAATCTCCGCGACCACGGCCAGAGTCTCGGGCGGGCCGCTGACCACCACGGAGTTCGTCCGCGAATCGGCTGAGGCGATCACGGACACATCCGAGATGCTGCTACTGCTGCTGCTGCTGGAACTCTGTCCCATGGGGCCCATCATGCCGCCGGGACCGCCCCGCATTCCGAACATCACGCCCTGGCTCTGACTGTTCCGCGAGGAACGCGACGACGAGGATGAGCTGGTCTGCTCGCCGAACACCTCGTTGATCAACTCCGACGTGTCGGTGGCGTCGGCATACATCAGATGGAACACCTTCACATCAGCCACGTTGGGAATCTGGGAATCGAGCTTCTTGATCACGCTGTCGATCACGGTGAGTACCGCGTCCGGCCCGGTGACCACGACGGTGTTGGTTCGGCTGTCCGCCGCGGCGGTGACCGAGACGGCGCTGTTGTCGTCCGACTGCCCCATCTGGCCCGGCCCCATCATCGGACCGCGGAATTGCATCATGCCGCCGGACCGAGACTGCGAGGAAGAAGAAGAGGAACTCTCGCCGAAGACCTGGTTGATCACGTCGGCCGTGTTCGTCGCGTCGGCGTACCGAAGCTGCCAGACCCGGACGTCCGCCACCTTGACCGTTTTGTCATCCAGAGCGTCGATCACGCCGGAAACGATATCCATCGCATCGGCCGGTCCGCGAACCACGACGGAGTTCGTCTGAACGTCGGCGGCCGCCACGACGGTGACGTTCATGCTGCCGCCGGCCTGACCGCTCTGGTTGCTCGTGCCGCCGGGTCCGCCGCGATCCCCGCCCCGCATCATCATCATTTCGAAGGGCCCGCCGCGGTTGTTCTGACGGTTGCGGCTGCTGCTGCTGCTCTGCGACTGCTGCTCGAACAGATTGTTGATCAGGGTGGCCGTGCTCGAGGCGTCCGCATTGGTCAGCGGAAAGACCCGGATCTCCGCCACCGACGACATGTGCTGGTCCAACGCCACGACGATCTGCATCAACCGCTTGATGTTGGCCGTGGTGTCCGTGATGATCAGGGCGTTGCCGTCCTCATTGGCCTCGATGCTGGCGTACTCCGGCCGCAGGGCCTCCAGGTTCGTCTTCAGAGCCGAGGCCGTCACATGGCTGACCGGAATCACGTACGTCACGACGTCGTCGCCAGCCACGATCGCCTCCGGGTCCCGACCCGTCAGCACGGGGATATTCTCCTTCTTGACGTTGGTCAGCGTGACGACCTTGAGCGTCTTGCCCGTAAGGACCGTGGTCAGGCCCTTTTCCTTGAGGATCGAGTTGATCAGGCTCACGGCTTCGGTCAGCGTGATCGGCTGACGGCTGATCACCGTCACCCGGTTGCTCGAAAGCGTCTCATCCGACACGATCATCAACCCCGCCGTATCCGACAGGTACTCCAGGACCGTCTGCAGCAGCGCATCCTGGAAATTCAGTTTGACCTTGGTGTCCCCGTTGGCCTTGACTACCTCGACCGGCTCGCTCGGTGTCTGAGGAGGCGTGCCGGACGCCTCCTCGGCGACGGCGCCGCCGGACAACAGAACAAGGACAACCGCCAGGACCGTACCAACCCACATGATTTTCAACGATCGCATTGCACGTACTCCTTCGCACAGGTCACAGACAAGATTCATCGGATCGGGGCGCTACTGCCCGAGCTGTTGTTTACGTTGTTCCATCAGGCGTTTGAGGATGTCGCCGGTGTCCCCGGAGGCCGGGGCGGACGTGCCGCTGGGGGACGACGCAGGGGTCGTGGAGGTCACCAGATCCACCATCTGACGCGTCGTCATCGCGCCGTAGCCGCCTTCGAGATCCAGGCCCAGCCGGACAACCGTCGTTTTGTCCTCCATCTGATACTCGATCCCATCGAGGGTCACGGTCTTGATGGCGCCTCGGGCCACCGCGTCGCCCCGCTTGAGCCGCAGCACCGTGCCGCCCTGCGTGTCCTCGATGAACGCGATGAATTGATCGTTCTCCTGGACAACGCCTTTGAGCACGTAGTAGGCTTCCGGATTGCGAGTGACACGAGGGGCTTCCTGGACGACCGGTCTCTCGCGGTACGGCATCCGCGTGCGAGAGAAGATGTTCCGCTTCAGGATGATGTTGCTGAAGCTTTCCCAGGAGTTCGGATTCACCGTCGCGTTGGGATCGGCGACCTCCGCGGCCTGGGAAGCCTGCCGCCTCGACGACCTCTGGCATTGCCCGGCCACAGGCCACAGAGCCACAATCAGCCCAACGGCAGCGACCGTGAGGAACGAGATCCTCGTCTGCTTAGAGCGTTTCGTCTTCATCGTTCGTCTCCGACTGCGGTTTCTGCGGGATTTTCACTGGCGTCTGGGACGAATCGCCCAGGCAGATGGCTGAGACGCGAAGCTGCAGCGAGATGTTGTCGCCCGCCTCGTTGCTGCCCAGTTGCATGTTCGTGATCTTCACGGGCAACTCGGACGTCTCGATCCGATAGAGGAACGAGGCCACGGCCTCGAGACTCCCGCGTCCGGCCGCCACAAAGGTGATCTCGGTGTACCCCTTTTCGGTGGTGGATCGCTCGGGCTTGATCGAAGGGAGCGTCAGTCCCGTCTGCCGGGCCCACTCATTCATGTTTTTGGCGATGCGGGTTTCCGTGTCCGCGTCGCTCTGCGCACCCTCGGACAACAGATCCTTCCACTTGCGTTCCAGGATTCTCTTGTGATCGAAGAGGGTCTCAGCCTCCTGAAGTTGGGCCTCCAATTCGGTTCTCTCATCGGAAGTCTGTTGCCGTCGGTTCGACACTGGCGTGATGAGGACCGAGTTAACCGCCAGAAGTCCCACCACCAGCATCGTGGCAATCGCCAGGATTCGTTCTCGTTTCGATAGCACCATGTCTACTTCGCCCCTTTGAACACGAAACTAACGGCGAAATCCTTCTCGCTGGAGTTCTGCCCGACGTCCCGGATATGGATCATCTTGACGTTGGAGAACGCCTCGTTCTTGTTGATCTTGTCGAGGACATCGAAGACGCTGTTTTCGCTCGACGCCTTGCCCACCACGGACCCACTGCCGTTCTCGGTCAGGGCCATGCTGCTCGCCCAGACATACCCTTCATCCGGAAACGCCTGCGTCAGCTCGCGAAGGCAACTGAGAAATCGCGGGGTGGTGTCGCCCCATTTGTCGGCATAGGAGAGCCGGTCCACCACGCTCTGGGCCGTAGCGATGTCCTCGCTCATGGCCTCCAATTGAGCCTTGTACTCGGCGATATGCCGGACATCGCTCCGCCAGCCGGCGAGCCAGACGAACAGGCCGATCAGGCACACCCCGGCCGCTACGGCGCCCCAGACTAGAACGCGTTTGTTGCTCGCCTTCTTCTTCTCCCCGATGCGGGGGTTCAGGAAATCGACCACGGGCTTGTCCGGCCCGACCGCGGTCATCGCCACGGCAGCCGCAGCCACCGTCCGGTCATCCTGCGATCCCTGGGACGCCGCCGGCGCCCGGGAAAGCAAACCGAACCGTCCGTTGCGGACCGTGATCTGCGGTCCGAGCCGCTCGTTGAGCCGCTTGAAAACGTCAACGGAAAGGCCGCACGCGTCATACGCCGCCACGTGGTGCGGCGGAGCCTGATCCTGCCGCGAGGACAGAAGAACGTGCCGCTGAACCGCGGCCGTCAGCAGATCCGCATAGCCGGCCGGATTGCCGTCGACAACCAGCGGAATGTGCTTGATGAACTGCGGGCCACTTGGCGACTGGCCCCAGAACTCGCAGTATGTGGGCCGGGTGTACAGGCCATAGCGGCAAGCGGACCCATTGTCCGATGGGGCGCTGCCACAGGCGAACGCCGAGACGGTGATCGACTGGACATGCAAGCCCGCCGCCGCGGTCAGAGTCTTCACCTGATCGACCAGTTGTCGTTTGGCGGCCAACAGGAGCACCTGGCTCTTTTCCGAGGTGCTGGCCTTTCCACAATAGTCGAAGACCAGCTCGCTGGCACTCATCGAGAAGACCCGCTCGGCCTGAATGCCGAGGATCCCCGCCAGAGCCTCCGGCGCCGCCGGGGGAGTCTCGACCTCCCTGGCCAAGACCCACTTGGCGGCCAAGCCCACCGCGGCGATCTTCGCGGTGAATCCTCGTTCGTGGAGAAACTGCCGAAGCTGCTGGCCCAGTTCCACGGCGGTCTCGCCGGTCAGTTCCTTGTTCCAGGAAAACTCACCGGAGCGGTGGATCTCCGTGCCGCCCGCCCGGAGGCAGAGCTCCGTCGCGACGACGCCGCAGTCGTCAATAGCCAGTCCTACTATGTGGCGTGTGCCGGCCATATTCATGTCCCGTCAATGCATACTCAAGACAACATTTTCAAGGGGCTGGCCCTTTCTCAGGGCCGCCACGATCTCCGGCTGCAGGGGCCAGCCGAAGTGAGTGAGACTTCGCCAATAGATGACCCGAGGCGTGTCCTCTTGGGTGTCGAGGACCGCCCGGTATCGCTTGTACGCCCGCCCGTTGCCGGACAGACAGACGATATCCGCAGAATACTGATAGGACCGCACGGTGATATAGCTGCCGATGCCCACCGCCTTCTCCTGATCCAGGGCTTCCGTCACCCAGGCGATCGAATCGAGTTCGTCGCTGTGCGATTCGCGATACGAAACCAAGGCCTCGGCGTCGCTGTCCTCCAGGTTCGGCAGGCACGCGAGCACCTCCTTGGGAGCGGTGTTCACGTTCACCAGGCCGGTGAGCGTCTCCTCGCTGCTGGTGGTCAGCTTGTCGGCGATCTGGGCGAACTCCTTGGCGGTCATGCCCGACTTATAGTAGAAGTCCAGGATGTTCTCGAAACTCGGATTCGAGCTGACTCCGCTGGCCATCATGATCTCGATGGCGCGGTCCTCCTTGAATGTCTCCTGCAGCAACGTCTGCAAGTCCGACGTGGCGGAGGTGTCGTTGATGTCGATGCGGCTCTCGCCGTCGGCGTCCACGTTCTTCTCGCTGCTGTACACCGTGACGTAGTCGTAGAAGCCGGGGTCGAGACGGCCGTTGTGGTTGTCGTCCGGGTCGCTTTCGTCGCCGTCGTTCTCGTGGTCGTCGAGATAGCCGTTGAGGTTGATGTCCTCGCCGTAGAGCAGTTCTTCCGTGGCCCCCTGGACCAGCAGGACTTCATCGACGGTCTCCAGCGGTTGGTCCTTGCATTCATAGCTCGGGGACTGCAACAGATAGTACTCGCTTTCGGCTCCGCCGGTGGTGATGTCGGTGTCCTCATCTCGCCAATCGACGATCGAAGCAGCCAGCTCGGCCGTCATCCCCGGCAGTTTCTGGAGCATCTCGACCGACGCGGAGTTCAGGTTGATCTTGCCCGCCTCGTCGGTCAGGCCGAACGTGAACTCGCGATCGCTTTGGAGATTGGATTGCAGGACCCAGAAGTACCCGTCCCCCACCTGCTGCGCCTCGTAATCGTCGCTTGCTTCCGCGATGGGCTCCGCATCCTCCTCTTCAGCCGCTTCGGTGATCCTGGCCACAACGTACTGCAACGCCCCGCTGGCGATACACTCGGCCTGCAGCGAGGCGACATGGTTGGCTGCAACGATGGCGTCGACCCGCATCGAGCGTGCGAACGCCATGGCCAGGCCGGCCAGAACCAGGACGACCCAAATCGTGACGATCAGGACAGTTCCTTTGGACTTGCGATCCTGAGAGCAGAACACTCGGCGTCTCACGGCGTCCCTCCTGATGTAGAGCCCCCGGAGGTGGCCCCCCCGCCGGAGGTGGAGCCGCCGGACGTCGTTCCGCCCGATTCGGTTTCTTCCGTTTCAGTATCGCTCGACGTCTCTTTGGCAGCCTGGCACGGAATCGCGAAGACCTGCACCAACCGACGCTTTTCCGGCTCTTCGATGCTGTTCTTGTCCCGTCGGCCGGTGTTCCGGTGGTACGCGATCTGGATGTCCACCTCGACCGCCAGAGGCAGACTGTTGGAGTCCTCGGAGGAATCCCAATCGTCCACCCAATCCTCACCGTCGTAGTAACGCAGATTCAAGGACACCACGTCGCGGCATAGGACCTGCTCGACGGGATCCTCATTCTTGGGAGCCAGCAGATTGGTCGAGGTCTCCCGAATGAGCTTGTAGGTCGTGAAGTTTCTCTGCCGGTCTTCTGCATCCTCTTCCTCCAGGAGCAGCGAGACCTTGCCGATGCCGCCGTGGACGGATTTGCTGTCGGCGTACACGTGGGTCGTGTAAAATTCGAGAGAATCGGTGTCCACCCCCTTGATCCCGGCATCGTCCTCGCCGACAAACGCCCCGGCCAGACTGTTGCTGTCGCCCGGCGGCAGCACCCCCGAAATGTCCTCTTTGAGCAGCTCGATGGCGTTGAGGGCCTGCAACGTCGGCTCCACCGCCTGCAGGGCGCTTCGCCGGGCGCGGAAGCCCGTGTACAAAGCGGTGTAGAGGCAGGAAGCCACCGCGATCATCAGCACCATGGCCACCAGCAACTCCAGCAACGTGAACCCGTGCGGGAAGCCGAGGAGCAACTCAGGATGTCGCGATCGCATCGTCACGTCAGCTCTCCTCCGGATACATCAACGTGCTGACGGTGACCCCTCGCTGGCGTCCCCTGGACTGCCAGGAAACCGTCACCTCAACCAGTTTCACCGAGGTGTCCGTCCAGTTGGCCACGGTCGCCGACCACGTGTAGTCGGACCAGTCTTCCTCGTCGAACTCTCCCTGTTGTTTGCCGCTCTCCCAGTCCCCGCTGACGATCAGCTCGGTGAGCTTCGTCTTGGCCAGCGAAGCCGCCTCCATTTCTCTGCGAGCCTGGCCCCCCAACTGGGTGCACACCCCAATGCATCGCATCGCCACCGGCATGATAATGCCGAGCAACGCCACCGTGACCAGCAGCTCGATGAAGGTGAAGCCGCGGCCTGCAGCCCGAACCCCGCTTCGGGGCGAGGTACGAACCACGTTTTCACGCTCGTGCGTGGAACGGCTGAACCACATTGTCGGCTCACTGCGATACATATTGCTTGTAGATCTCTTCACATTCGGTGATGGAAAACGATTCGGTGACCGTGGGGCAGCCGATCTCCAGAGCGCGCCCCTTGCGGTCGATCAGGCGGATCTTTGCAGCGGTGACGGTGCCATACGGCGAGAATTCCAGGAACCGCTCGCGATCCTCCCGCACTTCGTCCTCGAGCTCGAGCGACAGATCCTTGTCGATCGTAAACGTCCGTCCGACTTCGATTTCCAACGGCTCGTACGCTCCGGCCTTCTGGGCCGTCAGCCAGTACGTCCGCTCCTGGACGTCGAAGTTCAGACGATAGACGATGCCTTCGCTGACGGCCTGCGAACGGGCGTACTGCGTCAGAGCCAGGATTTGCGCCGCGGCGTCGTCGCCCCGCCGGGACGTGAAGAATCCGCGAAGCGACGGCGCCGCCATCGCCAGGACCGTCGACAGGATCATCATGACCAGGATCAGCTCCAGGAGGGTCATGCCTCGATTCCTATCAGGTTGTTTCGGATTTCTGTTCACGTATCCGCCTGTGGGGAGACTCTCTGTGATGTTCACGGGGAGCTTGTTTTCTGATTTCGAGAGAGGCCGCCTGCGTCGGCGGAACCTCAGGCTTCGATGCCTGCGAAAAGACTACTCTGCGACGTCACTTCCCATCGGACCAGTTCGTGATGTCGTCGTCGCCACCCAATTTCTTGTCCGGGCCAAAGGAATAGAGGTCATAGCCGTCGTCGTTGTATTGGCCTGGACATCGATATTTGTACTCCGTGCCCCAGGGATCGAGGGGGACATCTTTCTTGAGA
>CALMMH010001080.1 GCA_937868145.1 uncultured Phycisphaerales bacterium | reverse complement strand
CAGCAGACCAGGATATTCGGATCGCCCGCCTTGAAGCCGAGATACGCGGCCTTCTGATACGTGCACATTTCGTCGGTCGTATGCCCGCCGAACGTGTCGACGTTGCCTTCGTTCCATGGTTCCCAGGCGTGCACGGTCCCGTGGAACCGCTGGGCCATCGCTTTGCAGAATCGGTACACGTCCCGCAGATCGCCCGCGTAGCGTCCTGACTTGTCGCCTTCAGCCACCGCCCACGGGGGCGTGTCGTGGAAGACCTGGAGCACCTTGAGTCCCCGCGCGGTCTGAATGCTCGCAGAGGTGTCGTAGGTTGTCCCCGGGGGCGCGACGTCCTGCGGGCCGTTGGGTTGCATATCCCGCCATCGAAGGCGGTCCCGCACCCAGTTGGTTCCTGTCAGGGCGGTCAGCAGGGCGAGGCGATCCTGTTTCTCGCGGTCGTTCTTCGCAAACCACGCGGCGGCCGAATCGAGGCAGATCGGAGAATCCTGAGGCGTCGCCGTCGTCGGCCTGGCGAGAACCGCGGCCGTCGTCCACGCCAGGACCGCGTTGTTTCGATCGAGGAACTCGATGCGATACCAACCGATTCCAAGCGTGCCCAGTTCGATCGAAGAGGTTGAAGTCGTTGTTGCGGACTTCACTTCGTCGCCGCGGTCATCGAGGACCCGCCACCGAGCCGTCGCGGAAAGGGCCTGGGCCGGGATGGTGGCTGTGACGGCCTGTCCCTCCAGGAACACGCCGGCAAGGTTCTTATCCGTCGTTGTTGCGTTTCGTTGAACGTCGGGCTCGGCCGCAAGGACTTCGCTCCCGAGCAGAACCCCGATCATCACCCACAGTCGGCACACGCTGTAGCCTCTCACGAACACCTCGCTCTATTGGAGAACATGACAATAATTCCGCAGCAACGTGCGGACGTCGATCAGGCCGTCCTCGTCCGCGAGATAGTTGCGGATGCATTCGACCATGGCGTTTGTCTGGGGGTCGCCGCCGGGGTAGGCGAACAGATACTCGATGCTGCTGTCCACGGCCACAACCGTATCGCCGGCGGCGTGGGCCTGCTGCATCTGCATCAGGAACCGCTGCCCATGCTTGGAGCATGCCTGGTTGAGCGTTTGGCGGAGCTTGGCGATCGCCGAGTTCGCGGCGCCTTCCATGAGCGTGGATTCGCTCGGCAACACGAGCGGATCTTCTGGTACGTTGCGGTAGACGTTCGCCTGGACCATGCGATCCGAATGCTCCGCCTGGCCTTCCGCCCGTTCCGCGATGAGCACTTCGCCCGTCGCGGTGTCGAGCATCTTGATCAGGCAGACGATCTTGGCGGTCCAGGTGTATGTCACGATGGGGTAACGGTGCCCGACCATATTGGGCACGAGCACTTCCGGCGGGATCGACTCCAGACGCATCTTCGCGGCTCCGACCTCGGCCGCCGCGTGCGCCAGTTGATGCCGGGCTTCCTCGACCTCGGCGTAGGCCCTCTGTCGTCGGGCCATTTCGTCCGGGCCGCTCGGACCGGGACGGTGCATGCGGGCCAGCCGCTCTTCCGCTTCCGCCAGATGCCGTCTCGCATGCTCCAACCGCTCGACGGCGGCGTTGAATTCCTCGCTCGCCTGAATGTGCTCGGGGTTGGGCTCCGCTCGGTATCCGTCCTGATAGATCGACTCTCCGTATCCGGTTTCTTTGCTGTCGGAGACCACCTTGCTGTCGAGCACCTGGCCGATGATCAGAGCGTCGGCGCCCTCCAGGTTGCCGACTGTTGCGCCGGACTGCGGGTCGATGCGGTCCATCTTGACCAGGTCCTTTTCGTCGAGGATCGCCTGCAAGTCGGTCCGTTCGACCACCATCACGTTGGCTGGATGGGTCTTCGCGAGGTGTTCGAGGGCGGCGGCGCCGAGAATTGCCGCCAGAGACTGTTGTGGAGGCTCGGCCTTGAAGCCTGTGAAAGCCACCGTGTAGCTGATGTCCTGACGAACTTGTTCGAGGCACTGGCTGAGTGCTTGCTGTGCGTCGATGGAATCGGGAAGATAGGTCAAGGCCGCTGCCGCGTGGAAGGCCGCGATGCCGGCGGCGCCTTCCTGTTGGTACTGCCGCGAAGCTTCCAGGTGCAGCCCGGCCAATTGCGACCGCACGTCCGCCAGCAGGGCCGCCACGCCGCCATAGCCGTCGAGCAGGTCCCGGCTCTTCTGAAACAGCCGCAGCGCAGTGGGGTAGTCGTGCGCCGCTGCCGCCGTACGGCCTTGTTGGAGCCAGCCGTCGCAGACGGCCTGCTTGGCTCGCAGGATCAACCCGGAAACCTCCGGATGCGACGGATGCAGTCGGGCTGCCCGTTCAAGCGAGACAAGCGCCTCCTGGGCTTGGCCTTGATCCAGTAGTTTCCGTCCCCGTTCGATCAGCACGGCGGCCTCGCATCGATCCTTCACGGTCTGAATGACGGCCTTGGCCTCCTGGCCTGCGCCCTGGTAGAGCATTGCGGTCTGGGCCTCGGATTCCGCCTCGGCGAGGTTGCCTTCGAGAAGCCTCTCGTTGGCGCGGTCCACATAATATCGGTAGGCCCGTTCCCGGATTCGCTTGAGGTCCGCGTCGCCGCCGGGCAGGGTCTTGTACATGGCCAGCGCCTCGTTCATCCGCTGCACCGCCGCCTGCCACTGCCTCTGTTCGGCCAGGGACAGCGCGTTGGCGCGGACTTGTTCGGCTTCCGCGATCGCCTGGATCACCCGCCGGCGGAGGGCCTCGTACGTCTGGTTCTCAGGGCAGAATGTGACCGCCCGTTCGATGAAGCCTTGGGCTTCGCCAAGCTCGGCCCGACCGAAGCGGAGCTGGGCCTCGCGATGGAGGAACTGTCCCGCCTCCAGCTTGACCTCGGTCAGCTTCTCGCGATACTTCTCGGCCGCCTTGTCGTGGTTGTCGTCTTCGGCCAGGCGGATCGCGTTCTCCAGTTCCACCACGGCCTGCTCGTACTGTCCCTCTCGCGACAGCCGATCCCCGCGTTTGTACGCTTTTTCGTGCGCGCAACCTGCCAGGATTGCAAGAACCAAAGCAGCCGCAACCAACCTGTACCCAGTAGACCGGGTTGTCGTCATACTAGTTTTCTCCACCTTGTGCCCGATTCTCATCTTCTCACCTGGTTTCGACGATGCGCATCCTGTCATCCGGGTTCCCGACCTGGCGAACCACGCAGATTGTACCGCGTCGCGACCACAAAACAATGATTCACTGGGACCCTTCGAAGGGGTTCCGTATACTATAAGGCCGCAAAGGACAGCGGCGTCACGGATGCAACTCGCGGGGCGGGTCTTCCTGGATCCCGAAAGTCCTGCGGCAGACCGTGTCCGCCCATGGCGGACAGTCCGATGGATACGTGGCAATGTGGGGACAAGGGGATTGGATGATTCAATCGCTTCTGAGAGATCTGGAGCAACGGATCAATCCGCAGGTCGAGGAGACGCTGCTGGAGCAGTGGAAGGCGTTCGCCGACGGGCGATTGGAGGACGGCGTGTTTTCGCCGAGACGGCCCAGACCCGCGCCGCCGTCTGTTGAGTGGCCGCATGTGCTGGTCAACGATGCGCTCCAGGAGCCCGAGGCGATGGTCGTGCAGCAGTTGGAGATGTGCTCGAAGGCCCTGGCCGAGGGCAGCGGGGCGCTCCTGGCCGTGCGGTGCAACTATGGGACTGCGATCCTGCCCTCTCTGTTCGGGGCCGAGATTTTTCTGATGGACCGGGAGATCGACACGCTGCCTGCTTGCCGGCCGCTGGAAGGGGGAGCCGAGGCCGTCAAGAAGCTGCTCGCTCGGGGCGTGCCGGACTTGGAGTCGGGCCAGGGTGAGATCGTTCTTCGCATGTGCGAATACTTCCG
>CALMMH010001079.1 GCA_937868145.1 uncultured Phycisphaerales bacterium | reverse complement strand
GCAACGACCCGTCGAACTGGCAGGTCTCCGTCCCCTCGCCGGGACGGGCGAACCCTTGATCTTCACGATGCCTAAGTCAGATTACCGGGAAGGCGAGTAGCCCAACTTGCCCCAGCAACCCCTCTGTACCAGGTAGAGGTCCTGGAACCCCTCGTCCTCAGCCGGCGTCCACTGCGTGGGGGCCATATTCTCATGGTCCCTGGCGTATTTGATGGTTTCCATGCCTCTCCACTTCCAGTGCTCTCCATGTCCATCGGCAAAGGCGACCGTCACACCATCGCCATGTCGCACCGGCGGATTGTCCCACCAGGTTTCCTGCTTGTAGAAAACGGCATAGGCGTCCGACGTCATATAGCCTTCATCGATGAAGACGAGCCTCGTCGAGAGGTTCGGCTTGATCTCAGTTCGTTTCTTGACGTGAACCCCTTTGACCCCCTGCACTTCCGGGTGGCAAACGGCATTCATGGAGAACATGATCGAATAAGTGAGCGCCTGACCACGGCGTCCCGTGGGGCATTTGAAGAGGCCGTCATTCTTCACGTACGGATACAGCGCGCCGTTCCGGATCGCTTCGATCTGGACGTCCTCGTCAGTCGTGTTGAAGCCATCGACCCAGGCCTTCTCTTTGGAGTGATCGCCCCAGGACTGGTTGCTGTAGCTGAATCCCGTGGCGCCGTTGACCAGCTTGTCGTCGTTCTCATCGGCGTACATGCCCCAGCCGAGGGCCAATTGTCTCTCGTTGTTCATGCAAGCCGCACGTTTTCCGCCTTCTCGGGCTCGATTCAAGGCCGGCATCAAGATGGCCATCAGGATGGCGATGACCGCGATCACAACGAGCAACTCGATAAGGGTAAAAGCCCCATGTTTTCTCATGGCCCAAGTCCTCCTTAGAATTAATCTCTCAGGCAACCCGACATCGTAGATAAGATGACGCAGCCGACCCAGGTGTTCCCTGGTCAATCTTTGTATTATAGTCGCCAGAGAGGTTTTGTGCAATCGTCATCGGGGAATTCGTGGCCGGGACCGGATCCTGCCGGATACCTTTGAATGCGAAATAACACGCGACCAGTTACTTGCCCTGCCGAGGGGACTGCCGCAGAAAATGCAGCTTGCCGACAGGGTTTCCCCATGCTCTTCGATGCAGCCCTGGATCACACAACCGCGACAGGAGACGATCCGACTGCAAGGCATCGTGATCGAACGCAATTTTTTTTCGAACCGTAGATCCAGCAATCGCAAGGGTTAAGAAAAACCCTTCCCTCTCGAAGACGAAAATTATTGTTTTTACACCTTTACACTTCGAACCGTTCTCATTAATCTTCCCATACTCGTACTGAACAGCAAGCAACTATATCTGGGCTGGGCCCAGCTATCCCTAACTATATGTAGTAGTGTGGTATTGTCAGCACGGAGGCGCGTAATGTCCTATAAGTTCGATCCTGAGAACCCGTTTAAGAGTGAGCGTGTGCGATCGAAGAAGGCTCCCCAATCCGAAAACGGCAAAGGGTTGACCATCGAACCGTTCTTTTCGACCCCTGGCACACATCCCTTCGAGCAGATCGAGTGGGAGACGCGGTCCGCAAAGATCTCCAGCGACACCGGCGAGGCGGTCTTCGAGCAGGACAACATCGAGGTTCCGGTTAGTTGGAGCCAGTTGGCCACCAAAGTCGTCGCAAGCAAGTACTTCTACGGCGACCTGGAAGGCGGTCAGCGGGAACATTCCGTCAAACAGCTCGTCCATCGCGTCTGCAAGACCATCGCCGACCGCGGCCTCAAGGACGGCTACTTCGCCACCCAGGAACAGGCGGAAGCCTACTATAGCGAGCTGACCTGGCTGTGCGTGAACCAGTACGGCTCGTTCAACAGCCCCGTGTGGTTCAACGTCGGCCTCTACGATGTCTACGGCATCGCCGGCGGCAAGCACAATTTCTACTGGGACCCGCAAGAAAAGACCGCGGTCCCCTGCCAGAACAGCTACGAACATCCCCAGGCCTCAGCCTGCTTCATCCAGTCCGTCAAGGATTCGATGGAAGACATCATGCGTCTGGCGACCTCCGAAGCGATGCTGTTCAAGCATGGCTCCGGCACCGGCACCGACCTGTCGACCCTGAGAAGCAGCCGGGAGAAGCTCGCCGGCGGCGGCAAACCCTCGGGCCCTCTGAGCTTCATGCGGGTGTACGATCAGATCGCAGCGGTCATCAAGTCCGGCGGAAAGACCCGCCGGGCCGCCAAGATGCAGTCGCTCAAGATCGACCATCCCGACATCAAGGAATTCATCACCTGCAAGACCGTCGAAGAAAAGAAGGCCTGGGCGCTCATCGACGCCGGATACACGGGCGAGCACAACACCGAAGCCTATGAAAGCGTCATGTTCCAGAACTCCAACCTCTCGGTCCGAATCACCGACGAGTTTCTCCAGGCCGTGGAGAAGGACGACACCTGGACCACCCACTCCATCACCACCGGAAAGAAGGTGGACACGTACTCCGCCCGCGAGCTGATGCAGTTGATCGCCGAGGGCACGCGGATCTGCGGCGACCCCGGCGTCCAGTACCACAGCACGATCAATCGCTGGCACACCTGCCCGAACTCCGGGCCGATCAACGCCTCGAACCCCTGCAGCGAGTACATGTTCGTCGACGATTCCGCCTGCAATCTGGCCTCTCTGAACCTGATGAAATTCCGTCGGGAAGACGGGTCTTTCGACGTTGCGGCGTTCAAAAAGGCGGTTCGATTGTTCGTCATCGCCCAGGAAATCCTGGTGGACAACGGCAGCTACCCGGACAAGCCCATCGCAGTCAACAGCCATCAGTTCCGGCCGCTGGGGCTGGGTTTCGCCAACCTGGGTTCGCTGATCATGAGCCTGGCCCTGCCGTATGATTCGGATCAAGCCCGGTCGTTGGCCTCGGCCGTCAGCGCGATCATGACCGGCACCGCCTACGCCACCAGCGCCGAAATGGCCCAGTTGAAGGGCCCCTTCGACGAATTCGAGAAGAATAAAGAGTCCATGCTCAAGGTTATCAACATGCACCGCCAGCATGCGTTTGACCTGCCGGAAACGCATTGCCCGGACTCCCTGCGAGACGCCGCCAAAGACGCCTGGGATGAAGCCATTGACGCCGGGACAAAGATCGGTTTTCGAAACGCCCAAGTCACCGTACTGGCACCTACGGGCACGATCGGCTTCATGATGGACTGCGACACGACCGGGGTCGAGCCGGACATCGCGCTGATCAAGTACAAGCTCCTCGCCGGCGGCGGCATGCTCAAGCTGGTCAACAAGACGCTCCCGATGGCCCTGGAACGCCTGGGGTATTCCCCGGAGGATATCAGGGCCATCTGCGACTACGTTGACAAGCAGGAGACCGTCGAAGGAGCGCCGAGACTCTCCGCGGACCACCTGCCGATCTTCGACTGCGCCTTCAAGCCCAGGAACGGCAAGCGGTTCATCTCCTACACGGCACACCTGAAGATGATGGCGGCGGTGCAGCCCTTCATCTCCGGGGCCATCAGCAAGACGATCAACATGCCCAAGGAGAGCACGACCGAAGAGGTCCAGGCAGCCTATATGGAAGGCTGGAAACTGGGGCTCAAGGCCGTGGCGATCTACCGGGACGGGTCCAAGCGGCTCCAGCCCGTTCAGACCGACAAGCACAAAGACGAGAAGGCCAAGAAGGCCGCCGAGGCGCCGGCGGGCCGGCCGTTCCGCAGAAGGCTGCCGGACACGCGGCACAGCCTGACGCATAAATTTTCGGTAGCAGGACATGAAGGCTACCTGACGGTGGGGCTATACGAGGATGGCCAGCCTGGTGAGTTGTTCATCACTATGGCCAAGGAGGGCAGCACCGTCGGGGGCCTCATGGATGTGATCGGGACGTGCACGTCGATGGCCTTGCAGTACGGCGTGCCGCTGATCACCCTGGTGGACAAGTTCCGTCACGCCCGATTCGAGCCTTCCGGCATGACCAGCAACCGGGACATCCCGTTTGCCAAGAGC
>CALMMH010001078.1 GCA_937868145.1 uncultured Phycisphaerales bacterium | reverse complement strand
GTACGCCCCAGGCGAGAAGCGGGACGTGCTGCTGGCCCTCGACCCATCCATCTGTGACGCGGGCAATTACTATACGCTGGTGACCGACATTGCTGTCTCCGCCCGCCGGGATTGACCGATTCTGCCGTGGACAACATCCGACATGACTTTGAAAGGACGCGGCAGCGGGACCGACTTCGTCATCCTGAATCGCTGCGCCACGACACGGCCTGTATCGGGAGTGAAGCGACGTGCGCCCTTTGGTCATCCTGAGCATCAGCGGAGGAGCTGGCCTGGGCGCAGATTCCAGCCTTGGGTCACAGTCTCTTTCTTCTGGCCACAGGATCGGGGGGCATGCCGAATGACTCACGATGCGCTTGATGGGGGCTCATTCCGCGGATACTCTGACCGTCATATTCCATCATAACAGGAGATCGATCATGCACAGGATTACAGGAACTGACACATCGCGGCGGGAGTTTCTCAAGGGCACCGGTCAGGCGGTCACGACCTCGGTTCTGTTCAGCGCATTGACGCCCCGCATCTACGCAGGCGAAGACAACACGATCCAGGTCGCCCTCGTCGGCTGTGGCGGACGCGGGGCCGGAGCGGCAGCCAATGCCCTGGCAACTAAGAGCGGACCGACCAAGCTCGTTGCGATGGCCGACGTCTTCCAGGACCGGCTGCAGCGCAGCTATGACGGCCTGGTCGAGGCCGCCAGCGCTCCCCGAACCAGCGGTTCGGCCGATAGCTGGGTGATGGGGTACGAAGCCAGGCAGATCGACGTGCCCCCGGAGCGGCGGTTCATCGGCTTCGACGCGTACCAAAAGGCCATGGACTGCCTGCGGCCGGGCGACGTCGTCATCCTGGCCACGCCGGTGGCGTTCCGCTGGGTGCACTTTCGCTACGCGATCCGGAAGGGAATCAATGTATTCATGGAGAAGCCCGTCTCCGTGGACGGCCCGACCACCCGTCGGATGCTTCAACTCGGTGAGGAGGCGGCGAAGAAGAACCTCAAGGTGGCCGTCGGGCTCATGTGCCGGCACTGCAAGGCCCGCTGGGAACTCTACGATCGGATCAAGGCCGGCCAGATCGGCGAGATCCAGATGATGCGGACCTATCGCCAGCAGACCCCGGCCGGCTTCACCGGGCCCAATCAGACCAATCTCAGCGAACTGCTCTGGCAGATCCGCGGCTACCTGGGCTTCATGTGGGCCAGCGGCGGGCTCTTCCAGGACTACGTCGCGCACAACGTCGATGAGTGCTGCTGGATGAAGGGGGCCTGGCCGGTCCGGGCCCAGGGTTCTGGCGGACGCTGCCACCGCGGCAACTGCGTGGACCAGAACTTTGACCATTACGATGTCGAGTACACGTTCGCCGACGGCACGAAGCTGTTCCTCTACGCCCGCAACATGCCCGGCTGCCACGGCGAGTTCGCCAGCTACGCCCACGGCACGAAGGGCTCGGCCGTGATCTCGACGCACATGCATACTCCGGCCAAGTGCCGGATCTACAGAACCCAGGACTTCTCCCGGGAAAACCTCGCTTGGGCGTTCCCGCAGCCTGAGCCGAATCCCTATCAGCTCGAGTGGGACCACCTGGTGGAGGCCATCCGCAACGACAAGCCCTACAACGAGGTCAGACGCGGCACGGAGGCCAGCCTCGTGACGGCGATGGCTCGCAAGGCCGTCCATATGGGTCAGATCGTTACCTTCGACGAGATGCTCAATTGCGAAGAGGAATTCGCCCCGGACGTGGACAAGCTGACGATGGATTCGCCGGCCCCCCTGCAGGCCAAGGCCGACGGCACGTACCTGACTCCGCAGCCGGGGATTCTGAAGAATCGGGAATACTGAGACGCAGGAGATGGGTGGAACATGGGATGCCTACGAATTGGTTTCGTTGCCGCGTTTGTAGTCGTGGTCTTATCGGCTACCGCCTGGACGGGCCCGGCCGGGCACCCGGTCGGCGCTTCGCTCTCGCTAGAGAATATCACCTTCCCGGGTTGTGCCTCCGTAGTCGATGTCACGAAGCCGCCGTACAGTGCCAGGGGCGACGGGCGGACTGATGATACCGATGCGATCCAAAGGGCGCTGTCGGATACGATGGGCGCCCACAAGACCCTCTACTTCCCCAATGGCACCTATCTGGTGTCGAAGACCCTTCGGCACACCAAGCAGAACTCCCGGGGCGGTGAGGCCTGGGGCTTCAACTGGCTCCAGGGACAGAGCACGGCCGGGACCATCATCCGGCTCAAAGATGGGGTCTTCACTGACGCCGAACGGCCTGGGCCGATCCTCTGGGGCGGCGGCTTCGGCTCGGCCGATTGGTTTCACAACTACATTCAGAACGTCACCTTCGACGTGGGCAGGGACAACCCCGGGGCCATCGGCCTGAACTTCTATTCGAACAACAGCGGGGCCATTCGCGACGTGCAGATCGTTTCGCAGGATGGCGGCGGCGCGATCGGTCTGGACCTGGGTAATAACATGAACGGCCCCCTGCTTGTTCGAAACGTCGCCGTGCGGGGTTTCGCCGTGGGGATTCGTGCGGCCGGTTCGGTCAACAGTCAGACCTTCGAGCACATCAGTCTGATCGGCCAGTCGAAGTGCGGCTTCACCAACGACGGCCAGAGCATCGCGATCCGGGGGCTCTATAGCGAGAACGCCGTCACGGCCCTGAGGACGAACAGCTTCACGTGTCTGCTGGATTCCACTCTCGTCGGCAAGAGAGCCGCGAGTTCCGTACCTGCCGTCCAAGTGGGCAAGACCAGTTTCTTTGCCCGCCACGTGACCACCCGCGGCTATCAGACCGCGATCGTGGCCGAGGGAGAGAAAGGCGACGCAGGCCCTGTCGTCGCCGAGTATATGACCGGCCAGCCGATCAACCCCTTCGGCGGGCCCGTCCAGTCGCTGAATCTACCGGTCGAGGAGACGCCGGATGTGCCGTGGGACGAGGCCGGGAAGTGGGCCGTGGTCGAAGTGCCCGAGGACTGTGACGACGCATCGCCCGCCATTCAGAAGGCCGTGGACTCCGGGGCCACGACCGTCTTCATCGCCAACCATGAGAAGATCGTCCTCAAGTCGCCTGTGACCATCCGGGGGAAGGTGCGACGTGTGATCGGTTGCGGCAATGAGCCGGACTACTTGCGGGCCTCGCGCCCAGACTACATCATCGCCGACGGCGAGGCGCCGGTAGTGGTCTTCGAGCACTTCGCCAATATCAACGGCGGCGTGCTGGTCGATACCGACCGTACGGTCGTGTTCCGCAGCGCGGGCACACGCCTGACGTTCCGGAAGAAGTGCGATGTATTCCTGGAAGATTTCTGCGGTCGCGTGGAACCGCTGCCCGGCCAGCGCGTCTGGGCCCGCCAGCTCAACACTGAGAACCAGGGCACGCACCTGCTGAACGACAACGCCACGGTATGGATTCTGGGCTACAAGACCGAACGCGGCGGCACGCTCATTCACACCCGAAACGGCGGCAGGACGGAGCTGTTCGGGACGTTCAGCTATACGACGACCGCCGGCAAACTGGCCCCCATGTTCATCACGGAGGACGCCTCAACCTTCGTGTACTTCAACGAGGTCTGCTACACCGGTGATCCTTTCGCAACGCTGGTCCGCGAAACCCGCAAGGGCGTCACCCGGACCGTCGAACGGGGGCAAGGCGGAATCGCCCCCTACATCGGTGTGGCGGCAACCGAATGAACGAGCTGCTCTTTGATGCCCTTTTGAAGGAGAGCGACGATGCTCAGTGTGGTCATGGTTTCGGTGCTTCTGGCGGGACAGGTCAGTACGTGGGAGAAGTCCGGTTCCATTCCCGTTCGCGCGATGGTTGATCCGGCCGTACCCGACAAGACCTCGCCCGTCGCCCCTTCGGCGGTGGAAGTATCGGGCCTGCTCGGCGAGCGGATTCGCGCCCATGCCTCCCATCGCATTCTGAACATCGACGAGGAGGTTCTGCTCGCGGGCTTTCGTTCCCGTCCGGGCTCTCATCCCTGGATCGGCGAGCACG
>CALMMH010001077.1 GCA_937868145.1 uncultured Phycisphaerales bacterium | reverse complement strand
CGCCGAAGATCCGATCCACCATGATCTTCTCGGCGGCCAGAATGCCGTCGGAGGGTTCGTCGCAGACGATCACTCCCTTGCCCTTGGCCAGTCCGGCGGCCTTGATGACCACCGGCTCATCCCGGCTGGCGATGTAGGCCTTGGCGTCGATGAATCGATCGAAAACTCGGCCCTCGGCGGTCGAGATGGCGCCGGACCGCATCAACTGCTTGGCGAAGGCCTTGTCGGCTTCGATCTGCGCTGCGGCCCCGCTGGGACCGAACGTCTTGATGCCGGAGGCCTCCATCACGTCGACGATCCCTTTGGCCAGAGGCTCTTCGGGTCCGACGATCACCAGCCCGACCCGCTTCTCCCTCGCGAAGCCGACCAGGGCGGGAATGTCGGTGTCCTTGATGTCGACGTTCTCGCCGCATTGGGCCGTTCCGGCGTTGCCGGGGGCGATGTAGAGTTCGTCGAGCTGTTTGGATTGCTTGAGCTTCCACGCGATCGCGTGTTCGCGTCCGCCGCTGCCGATCAGCAGTACATCCATCGTCAATCCTTTATCATCCTCGCAGACCCGCCGACACGGCACACCATGTGGGACAGCCCGCTGACCACCATCAAACCCAACTTTCGCCCCGACGCCGGCGGATCGTTCCGCCCTGCCGCCGGCGGGTCACAGCTTAGAAAGGTACTGTACCAGAGGATTGTGATTTGCTCAAGCCGATAACCCGTCCTATGCACAAGGAATTCAACCGATATACCTCGTCCTCCGCCACTCTATTCCGGCCGCACCCGGCCGGGCCGCGAGCGTATTTTTCTGCCGCCAAGACTCGCGAGCCACCGGAATCGTTTCCACCGGAATTGCCGTATCTCCTGTATCCTGCCCACGTTCCGTGCTCGTCCCATAAAGAGTAAAGCTTTCAGAATAGGGTTGCCGATGACAGAGATAGCTGGTAGTCTCTTCCCAGCACTGGCAACGCGGTTCTGGGTAAGGTTGGCCGCCTGCCCCCCACAGGGGAAAGGGATGGGATACAGTGGGGAAACAAATGACCTTGGGTCATGGATGGATTAAAGAAGGAAAGGAGTCACCATGAGAGGATCGAACGGATTCGAAATCAGACGGCGGGCCACGCTGTGCATCTTCTTCTGTTTGACGGCTGTCGTCCTGTTCGGCGTTTGCGGTTGCGGCGAGCAACTGACGCGGATGGAGGAAAACCAAATCAGGCTGCAGGCCATGGTGGCCGCCAATGCACGCGAGATCGCCACCCTCTCGTCGCAGGTCCATACCGGAAGCGCCGAGATCAGCCAGGGCATCCAGAATCTCGATACGAAGGCTCAGGGAATCGCAGCGGACGTTCAGACCGTCCAGAGCGATCAGAGGCAGCTTCAGGAGACCGTCGTCGCCGGGCACCAGAATCTGGACGCCAAGGCGACCGCCCTGCAGGAAGGTCAGCAGGTCTTGCAGACCGGTGTGACGAACGTCAACGAAGTGGCTCAGCATACGGCCTCCGACTTGACGGCCCTGGCCCAACAGCACACTCAACTGAATGAGACGGTCCAGGCCAATCAACGAGAGTTGAACGACCGCTTCGGCGTCGTCGTGAGCAACCAGGGAGGCATCCAGACCGGTATCGCCCATCTGAACGAAGCCGATCAGGGACTCGCTCAGGACATCGCCTCCGTGTCGGGCAAGCAGGATGCGATGACGGCGTCGATGCAGACCGCCGCGGAAGGTCTCAACGGCAAACTCACCGTTCTGGAGCAGAATCAGCGGGATCATCAGGCCGGCCTCGATGCGATGGCTGCCGCACAGACCGCAATGCAGGAGTCGATCCACAGCAACCACGAACAGGTCGCCGATCGATTCGCCTCGCTGGCGGAATCGCAGCAGGGACTCCGGGCCGGCATCGAAACCCTCGACGGCAAGGTGGCCCGCATGAGCGAGGACGCAACCGGCGCCGCAACCGCCCTGCAACAGATTGCAGGCGCCAACCATGACACGGTCATGACCCAGGTCGCCGCACTGGCCGCCGCCCAGCAGAACCTTCAGGCCGGCGTAGACGTCCTGAACGGAAAAGCGGACAAAGCGGTGGAAGATTCTCAGGCCGCCGTCTCGTCGTTGCACGAATCGCTTCGAGTCGACCGCGAAGCGGTCGCGGGCCAGATGGCCGCCGGCCTCCAGAATCAGCAGGCGATTCAGGCCTCGGTCCAGGACCTGCACGGCAAAGCCGACGGCCTGGCCGCGAATCTCGCGACCGTGTCGGCCGAGCAGGCCGCCGGGAGGGAGACGTCCCGGACCAACCATGATGCGATCCTCACGGCCATGGCCGGACTGTCCGACGGGCAGCAGGCCATCCGCTCCGGCCTCGACCAGATCAGTGGAAAAGCCGACCGGATCGACAATGGGCTGACTTCCATGGCGTCCGACCAGAAGGCCCTGCAGGAAACCACGCGAGCCAATCATGAAACCGTCGTCGGCCGCTTTGGCGATATGGCGAAGAGCCAGACTGACCTGCACGCCGGGGTGAATGCCCTGAACAGCAAAACCGATGTCATCGCTTCGGAATTGGCCGCCGCCGCCCAAAGACAGAGTGCTTTGCAGCAGAGCGTCGCCGCCGGCAATGAGGCTGTGGCCGCTCACGCAACAACTGTCGCGGAACATCAACAGAATCTCAGAGCCGCCGTTGCGGATCTGGGCATCGCGACCCATCAGGTGTCCACGGATCTGACCGCGATGGCCTCGGCCCAGGACAGCTTCCGCCAGATGCAGCAGAATCACAATGACACGATGACAACTCGCACGGCCGGATTGGCCGAGGGCCAGCAGGCGATCCGAAGCCAGGTTGACCTCCTGACGGCGACCACCAGCCAGACCGCCCTGTCCATGCTCACGCTGAACAATGGCCAGGCGACGTTCCAACAGACGATGCAGGCGGGCATGAACGGCCTGAACGAAAGAACCGACCAAACCGCCGCACAGGTTAAAGGCATGGTCGAGCAGAACACGGCCTTGAGCCAGTCGATGAACACGCAGACCGCCTCGCTGGCCGAGAATCAGCAGACCATGAAGACGGACATCAGCCGCATGGCCGGCGTCGTGGATCGGGCCTATGCGGACCTCACCACCGTGTCGCTCGCACAGGACACCCTCCAGAGCACGCTGGCCAACCGCAGCGATGAAATCAGCGGACGGGTCGCTCGACTCGACAACAATCAGAAGGAGCTTGCGGAGAGCCTGAACATCCTGACGGCCACCGCAGGCCAGACCGCTCTCGACGTCATGGGCCTGGCCACCGGCCACGCGGAACTGAACCGGAGCATCAAGGCCGGCAACGACGCGATGGTTGCCCGGACAACCGCGATGACGGAGAACCAGCAGACGCTCGGCAGCCAGCTCGACGTTCTGACCGCGACCGCAGGCCAGACGGCGATGGACGTGTTGGCCATGGGCGACAATCAAACCAAACTCGGCCAAACCCTTCAAGGCGGACTGGCCAACCTCGACAACCAGACAGCAGCCATCACTCAGAACCAACAGCAGATGCAAGGCAATCTGGATGTCCTGACCGCCACCGCAGGCCAAACCGCGGCAGATGTGCTGGCCGTGAACGATGGCCAGGCCAGGCTCGGCCGGACGCTCCAAGGCGGATTGGCCGCTCTCGACAGCCAGACGGCAGCGATCACGCAGAACCAGCAGCGGATGCAGGGAAGTCTGGACGGCTTGACTGCCACCGCCGGGCAGACTGCAAACGATGTGGCCGCGGTGAGTAATCGGCAGGATGTCATCGCCAAAGCGATCCAGAGCCACGAGGAATCCAGCGCCGGCCGGATTGCGAAACTGGACGACAGTCAGCAGAAGATGCAGAGTGGGCTTGATGCCGTGACAACAACCGTCGGACAGACGGCTCGCGACGTCACAGTCCTGAACGAAAGCCAGACCCAGTCGGAGCAGACCGCCCAGGCCGGCCGCGAGCAAGTGGCCGCCAAGCTGGCCGAAGTCGCTCAGAATCAGCAGAGCTGGATCGAGCGGTTCGACGCCGCTCAGGCTAAGGTCCAAGCGATGGCCGACAGCATCGCGACGCTCGATCAGCAACTCGGCAAACTCCAGGGGGCCCTCCAGACCGGCGTCCAGAGCACCACGACCCTCCTGGACACGAATGGCCAGCAGCGTCAGCAGTTCGAGGCGAAGATCGCCCAGGATGTGCAGGCGATGATCGAAGCCATCACGCAGCTTCGCCAGACGCAAGCCCAGCTCCAGGAGCAGATGAGCCAGGTGCAGAAGAGCACGCAGACCCAGACTGAGACGCTGAAAAGCACGATCGATCAGATCAAGCAGCCCGCCGTCGAGGCCAAGGTGAGCGACGCCGTGAAGCCGGCCGAGCCGGTCGTTGTGCAGACCGGCGAGTAATCGTCCTTGAGACGAATCGGATCGGCACGGCGACAATGTGCCGGAAACACAGACGGGGATGACGACTTGTCATCCCCGTTTTCTTGCGCAGACTTCTCACCAGATCAAAGCAGCGTGATTCCCGCCGCCTTGCAGCGATCGACCATCCATTGCGGCCAGATACTCGCGTGCACCTCGCCCACGTGCAGCTTGCGGAGGAAGAACATGCACAGACGCGACTGCCCGATGCCGCCGCCAATGCTTTGAGGCAGCTCGCCCGCCAGGAGTCTCTTGTGCCAGTTCATTTCCCGCCGGGCCTGAGCCCCGCGGATTTCCAATTGCTTCTGCAGCGACTCCGCGTTCACTCGAATGCCCATCGAGCTGATTTCGAACGCCCGGTTGAGCAGCGGATACCATAGGAGAATGTCGCCGTTGAGGCCCTTGTAGCCGTTGGCGGTCGAGGTCACCCAGTCATCGTAGTCCGGCGCCCGCCCATCGTGGATCGTTCCGTCGGCCAACTCGCCGCCGATCCCGATCACGAAGACCGCCCCGCGTTCCTTGGCGATCCGGTTCTCCCGCTCCCGCGGCCCGACGTCGGGCCACCGTTTGAGCAGGTCCTCGGCATGGACGAACGAGATCTCTTCCGGCAGGATCGACGTAATCTGCGGATACCGGTCGTGCACGGCCCGCTCCAGCATTCGAAGGACCGCGTAGATCGACCAGACCGTCGCCTTGAGGAAGCCCAGGTTCCGCTCCGACTCGCTCATCGCCCGCTCCCAGTCCCACTGATCCACGTAGACCGAGTGCAGGTTGTCCAGGCACTCCTCGTCGGGACGGATCGCGTTCATATCGGTGTACAATCCCTCGCCCGGCCCGAAACCGTAGTCCGCCAGCACCATTCGCTTCCACTTGGCCAGGGAGAACAAGCACTCCGCCTCCGCCAGATTGTCGTCCTTGATACGGAACGTCGCCTTGGCCTCCACGCCGTTCAGGTCGTCGTTGATCCCGCAGCCCTTCTTCAAGAACAGCGGAGCCGAGACTCTCTGCAAGTTCAATGCGGTCGCCAGATGGTCCTGGAAGTAATCCTTGATGAACTTGATCGCGCGTTCGGTTTCGCGCACTCGCAGGGTGGGTCGATAACCTTCGGTTAACACAAGGTCCGGCATGGAAGCCTCCAAACCATTTTCACACATTCAGGCCGGCGCACCGCACGGCCGATCAACGATACCCCAATTCCCCCTGCACGGTCAAAGCAAAAAGGGGAACGGGGCTCCCCTCGCGACGTTGCGTCCCTCAGAAACGTCATCTTTTTCTGTTCTTGAAAAGAACGGATCATCCGCAATAATGGGTTACATCGAACGACTGAGAACGTAAGTGCTTGTGAACTGGAGTCTATGCAGAGCCAAGCCTCGGCAAATAGGAGATCGGACATGAGAACGACAATGTTGGGCGTCGCAACGGTTTTGACGGCGGTGTTCTTGGCCGGATGTTGCATCAACGGAAACGCGTTCAAGGCGAGTTTCACACGGAGCGAGGCCCTGACCGCTCCCTTGACCGACATCACTTCTTTGGACGTGAGCACAAATGTCGGCAAAATTGAGTTGAGGGCCGGCGACGTCGCCGAAGTCCAGATTGCAGCCGAGATCAGGGTCAAGGCTCGCTCGGAAGAAAAGGCGCAGGAACTCGCTGAAGAAGTCCGCATCGAAGTGGAGCCGTCGGGTCGAACCCTCGTGATCAAGGCGGTCAAACCGTCCGGTTTCGGCCGCAACCAACTGGAGGTGAACTTCACCATCACCGCCCCCGCCGCAATGGCGATCGCGGCCGCGACGAACGTCGGGGATATTCATGTCGCCGATTTCGCCCGCCGGATCGAGGCGCGATGCGATGTCGGCAAGATCGCCTGCACCGGCCTTCGCGGCGACGTCGATCTGCACACGAACGTCGGCGATGTCCGCGCGGAATACGCGTCGGACGCCCCCGCCGCGATTTCGGTCAACGCCTCCGCGAACGTCGGAGATGTCGAGTTGACCGGTCCGAAGGACATCTCGGCCAAGATCGCGGCCGAGACGAACGTGGGCGACATCAGCAGCGACCGCCCGCTCACCATTCGCGGCTCGCTGCAAAAATCCATCCACGCTTCGCTCGGCGCCGGCGAAGGCCGGATCAATCTGGAGACGAACGTCGGCTCGATTCGCATTCGCTGACAGCCGGTCGTCACGGGGCCAACAGGGCCATCGCAATTCCCGCCGCCACGACCCACAGGGCCGCCGGCAGCACCCGGAGGATGATCCGGAGGAGAGGGGCGTTGAAGTAGCTGGCCGACAAGGCCAGGCACAGGTGAATCGGACTGATGGCCAGCCCGAACACCACGCCCGCAAAAGCCAGCGTCTCGACGCCCAGCAGCGTATCGCCCCCCTTTTGAATGAAAGGCATCAGGAACGGATACGTGATCGCCACGGTCGGCGTCGTCACTCCCGTGCTGAAACTCACCAGGAACGGCAATAGGAACACCACCAGCTTCGACGGCATGTGAATCTGCTGGAAGAACGCCACGACGGCCTCGACCGCCCCGCCGGCTTCCAGATTGAGCTTGAACCACAGGGCCCCGAACAGCAGCAGCACGATATCGGCTTCGCGTGCGGCTCTGAAGATCCCCGCCCAGCGGTGCACGCCCACGCGATGAAATAGCAACAGCCCCAGGATCGCGAAAAAGATCCCGACCGCCGGGGGGACATCCAGCTTCACGTACAACGCGGCGGTGAACACGATGGGCCAGAACACCAGCACCAGATCCTTCACGTGCGAGGCGATGCTCGCCCGGGCTTCCATGTGCTCGGCCCGTCGCGGCGGAATGCCGGTCAGCAGGAGAAACACGATGCCTCCGATCAAACCCGCCGTGGCCAGGGCCGCGTGATAAGCGACGATCCTGCCCGGCGAGATGCTCAGCATGGTCACAATCAGCGGCACCGCCGGAAAGAGCGGCCAGATGGGCTCCCATTGATGGCGGAAGAAAAAGTTGATCGCGGCCAGGCGGCTTCGCTCGACGCCCATTTTGTCGCCGGCCTCGCGGACCATCGGAGCCGAGAGCATGATCCCGCCAGGCGTCGGCAGCAGCCCCATCACCAGCGGAATCGCCGCCAGGGCCACCCGCCGGCTGCGGAACAGGCCGTGCATCGCCGGCACCAGACGCGCCGAGAGGCCGATCTGATTCATCGCCTCCCCCACCACGTTGACCAGGAGCAGCAGAACCGTCAGGGAAACAAACAGGTATGGCGTGGTCTCCATGAACGGGCGGTCGCGCCATTCCGCGGCCAGATACGCCCCCATCTCGCCCGGCGTCACGCGAAGCAGCACCGCCAGCAGCACGGCCGAGATCGTCATCGCTTTGCCGATTCGAACCTTTAGCCGCAGCAGAAGCACCAAGGCCAGCAACGACACAAGAATAGCACCTAACGCATACATCCGAGAGATCGCACTCCAACCGAGTCATCGTGGTGTCAAAACGAAGGCGGTCATTATCGCCATCGTACCTGCCGTAGTCAACCACAGGGAAGTGGGAAGTTTGAAGTGTGATGTTTGAAGTGTTAGGACCCGCCTACGACCTTCACGAATACGCAACCAACTTGACGCCCAGGCGGTGGGCCTCATCCAGACGCTGCGTCTCCTTTCGGATCGCCCCTTTTTCTCCGACGCCGGGAGCGACGATCGTCCCGGCCAGATCCATTTCGAGATATGCGAGGCTCTTCTGGAAGAACTCGACGACGGGCCGCCAGGTCTCCTCGTGCGTCTCCTCCAGAACAACAGCGACCGCGACCTTTTTGCCTCGCACCATCGACCGGTTCGCCTCGCAGTTGAAGTACACGAACCGGTCGATGAATGCCTTCATCAGCGCCGTCGGCCCGTACCAGTACACGGGCGTCCCCAAAATCAGGATCTCGCAGGCGGCGATCTTCTCGTAGATTGCCCGCATGTCGTCGTCCTTGCTGCACGGTCGGCCGCGCCAGCAAGCATGACAGCCGTCGCATTCGCGGATGCACAGCTCGCCCAGGCGGATCGTTTCCACTTCGGCCCCGGCGGACGCCGCACCTTCGACGACGTGCGAGAGCAGAATATCCGTGTTACCGCCCCGGCGGGGACTGCCGACGACCGCAAGCACCTTCGCCATCCGATCACCTCGGCTGTAAAATCACTTCGCCAGTTCCGAGAAGCGATTGGCGATGGCCAACGCCGGATCGAGCGGGACGTCGACCGGCGTCACGTCCTTGGCGATCTTCACGACGGGCTTGGCCACGAGGTCTTTGCCCGCAAACTGCGGCAGCCACTGGCTCTGGGCCTGGAGCATCTCTCGCGTCATGTCGCGGACCTCTCGCAGCGTGCAAACCGCCGAGGTCAGCGGGTCCAGCGCGATGGCCTGCATCGCGTACTCCGGGTTGCCCGTCAACGCCGCTTCGACCGCCAATTGCTGGACGGTGACGTTGCTCTGGTTGAGGGCGGCGCACTGAATCGGCAGATCGCCGATCCGCACCGGATGAAGGCCCCTGGCGTCGACGAAGACCGGCACCTCGACGCAGCACCCTTGCGGCAGGTTTGTGATGTAGCCGTCGTTGCGGACGTTGCCGTTGAGCCGGAATACGTTGCCCGTCTCGGCGGCTTCGAGGATGTACGAACAGTATTCGACGCTGCGACGCTCGATCTTCCGCGATTCGGTCGCCAGATAGTCCACGCTCTTATACTTCTCGGCCAGCATGTTGCAGTAGTTGAAGTACGCGCCCGACGCGCCGCCGAACGCGGGCTGATCGCAGTACAGTTTCAACGCCCGCTCGCTGCTGCGGAACCACGGCACGTATTCGGACAGGTGCCCGGTGCTCTCGGTCATGAAGTATCCGAAGTGCCGCATCGTCTCGCAGCGGACCTTCTCGTTCACGTAGTACTCGGGCTTCTCGCACCGCTGGCGCAGGAGCGGGTACAGGTCCCGGCCGTCGCGTTTGTCCCGAATCGACAGGAACCACGCCATGTGATTGATGCCGGCGCAGACATGATCGACCTGGTCCTTCGGCACGTCCACATAGCGGCTGATCAGATCGAGCGTCGTCTGGACGCCATGGCACAGGCCGATGAACTGCGCCTTCGCCACGCGTCCCAGGGCCGAGCAGTTGGCGCCCATGGGATTGGCGTAGTTCAGCAGAATCGCGTTCGGGCACAGCTCGTTCATGTCGCGCGACATCTCGGCCAAGGCCGGAATCGTCCGCAGGGCGCGGAAGATCCCGCCGGGGCCGATGGAATCGGCAATGCACTGGTCGACGCCGTACTTCAGCGGGATTTCGTAGTCCATCCGGAAGGCGTCGACGCCGCCGACCTGGATCATGTTGATGACGTACTTGGCCCCGTCCAGAGCCTTTCGCCGGTCGAGCGTGGCCGTGACCTTGGCCGGCAGCTTGTTCGTCTTGACCACCTCTTTGACGAACGCCTCCATCTTGTCGAGCTTGGGCTTCGTCCGATTCATCAGGCAGATCTCGACGTCCTGCAGGGCCGGGGTGGCCAGGATGTCCATGGCCAGCGTCTTGCAGAAAATCAGGCTCCCCGCTCCGATCATCGCAATTTTCGGTTTCGGCATTTCTACGTCTCCCATAGCATTGATCATGGATAATCGATTATTGACGATCGACCCGCGGCCTCAGCCGCATCAGAGCCTCTCTTCAATTATCCATCATCCATAATCAATCATCAATCACTTCAAAAGGTTTTCCAGCAAATACAATCCGCTCTTGCCGGGGGCGACCACGTCGAGATCGCCGTCGCCGTCGATGTCAGCCGCATACGTATTGATGCCGAAGCCGACGGTTCCGCCCTCATGCAGCACGTGCCGGGTCCACTTCTTCGCCGCGGGGTCCAGATCGTAGTAGTAGACGCAGCGAGCTTCGTTGCCGCCCGGGTCGTGACCGTTGTGGGCGTGGTAGCGTTTGCCCGTGACCAATTCGTCCAGACCGTCGTTGTCCAGGTCGGCCATCAGGAGAAAGTGCGGCTGCGACCAGGAATCGTCGATCAGGTATTTCTCCCAGGTGCGTTGGCCGTTGACGGTCTTCTGCTCCATCCAGTAGACGCCGTAATTGTGGCCCAAACCCCAGAGGAGATCCGCATCGCCGTCGCCGTCCGCGTCGTGCACGAGAATCGGAATGCTCGCGTAGCCGAGTTCGAACTCCGGCCGCCACTGCCAGCCGCCGTCGGCGGTCTGTTCGAGCCAGCCCTTGGGCGCCACCACGTCGCAACGGCCGTCGCCGTTCACGTCTCCGGCGCCGAGGCCGTGCCCGGCCACTTCTTGCGGCAGCGGGTGCTTCTGCCATTTCACGCCCTGCGGAGCCGAGGCGTCCCGCGTGAACCCATACCAGGCCGCCTGGCTCATGATGTTGGGCAGGATGTCGAGCTGCTTGTCGCCGTCGATGTCGTACGCCATCGCGGTTTCCATGTTGCCCGGCGTATCGACCTCGAACACCTGCCAGGGTTCGTCCGTCTTGCCGGGATTGCGAACCCAGTACACCATGCTGTTGTGCCAGGCCGCTCCGGCGGTGTCCATCCAGCCGTCGCCGTCCACATCCATCGGCAGGTTGGCGAAATCGTAGAAGTAGTTCCCTTCCTCTTTGATCTCGCGGACGAAGTGCTTCGTCCAATCAGGGGCCTCGTACCAGAAGCCGCCGGAGAGGATGTCGAGTTTGCCGTCGCGGTTCACATCGAGAATGCCCGCCGCCTCGAAACGAGAATCGGCGTTGATGACGTGAAGCCGCCAGCCTTCTCCGACCTTGGGCTCGGCCATTTTCACTTCCTTGACCCGAACAATCGCGCCCCACGGCAGATTGTTCTGCGTCACCTTGAGCATCAGCGTGTTGACGCCCTGATTGAGCGTCGCAGTGACGCGATCCGGCTCGGCCAGGATCGGTCTTGCGGTGTTGTTCGCGTGGACGACCTGACCGTTGAGCCAGGCCTTCACGCCGTCGTCGCTGAAGATCTCCAGCGTCACGGATTTGCTGCTGTCCGATTCGATCTGTGTACGGAGATAAGCAACCTTCTGCTCGCCGCCGTCGAGTTCCTTGAGCAGATCGGCGTATGCCGGATGCTGCTCATACTGGGAGACCGACATCTTTCGCCATGCGACCTGAGCGTCGGGCTTCTCCGGATCGAAAGCGATGTCGAACAACTGCGAATAGCTCTTATCCTTCTCCGCGTACGGCCCGGCGACCTCCCAATTCGTCACGTAGCTGCTGACCGCCTTGATCTCGTCGAGCGTCTTCTTGGCCCGTTCCTTGGTCGTGTTGGCGACGTTGGCGGCAACGATCTGTTCCAGCGCCGGCGCAACCTCGTTGCGGTTGCCGGCATAGATCGCCTCGGCGATGGTTACCGCCGCCAACGATGCTTCTTCTCGAACCTCTTGATCCGGCACATAGGACCCGGCCAATTGCATCGATGCGAGCGTCTTGGCGTTCGCCAGGGCGCTCAGGACCCGCTTCTTGGCCGCCGCGTTCGGCGACAGGCCCAAAGCGGTCTTGTAGCACTGGACCTTTTCGTCCGCGGGCATCGACGCCAAAGCCCCCACCAGGTCGATGTACGCCCCCAATGCGCGGACCTGGCAATTTCCGCTGTTCTTGTCGCCGGCAACTCGCAACAGGTCCGGCAGCGGTTCGGCGTTCGGCCAACGGCCCAGCCCGGCAATCGCCGCGTACTGGATCTCCACGTCGGCATCGCTCAACGCCTTGCGCAGGGTCGGCAGCGCCGATCCATCCCCAAGCTGCCCCAGAACCCCGACCATCGTCGCCCGGAGTTTCGCATCGCGGATCGAGTCGAGTTTCGCCATGACGGCCTTCGAGGCCTCGGCCCCGGCGTTCGCCCGCCGGGCGACGCCCACGATCGTGCTCTCCAACTGCTTCTGCTCGCCGCCTGTCGCGTCGGTCAAGAGCGCGACCAGCGTCCCCACGTCGCCCGCTCCGGCCAATTCCCGCAGTGCCCGATACGAAGCCGCCCGGACGGACGCATTGTCGCTCGCCGCCGTCTTCAGCAGCGTCGGCGTCGCCTCCGTCGCCTGGCGATCCGCAAGCGTCTGGATCAGTTCCACCCGGACCGCCGGATCCCCCTTCTTCACCAGACCGATCATCTCGGCGTGGACGTTCTTGCCGCGAAGCCCTCGGAGACTGTCTCTGGCCGCCGCCTGTTCGCCGCCCGAAGCTTTGGCTGCCCGCTCCGCCAGCAGGGCCACGTTTTCCCCATCACCGAGAGCGCCGACCGCCTTGATGCCGGCGATGCGGACCGACTCCTCTGACGACTTGCATGCAGCCACAACATCCGACAGGAAAGCTCGATCCCCCAGATCGGCCGCAACGTTCGTGACAAGCGTCTGTGCCTCTGCGTCGAGCGACTTCCACCTCTGCAGACAAGCCTTCAGCGTCTCGTCGTCCTTCGTCTCCCGCAGGAGCCTGACCGCCGCCAACCGCGTTGGTTCATCGCTGCCCGTCAACGCTTCCACGACGAGCTTCGCCCGGTGAGCGTCATTCGACAGTGTTTCTCCTCGCCAGGCGGCGACGCGAATCGCCAGAGGCGGTTTGTCCTCCAGCACGGCTTGGTAGATCCTCGACGCCTCGGACTTGTTCCCTTGGCTCAGACACGTTTCTCCGCAGCGTAGAAGTGCTTCCCATACCGCGGTGCGAACCTCCGGGCCGACGCTATCGCACGCCACGAGGAGTCCTGTGGCGGCGGCCTGATCGCCGATCCTGCCCAGGGCCAACGCCGCAGCCGTCGCGACCGTCGCGTCCTTATCCTTCAGCAGCGGAACCAACCTCATGGCAGCATTCGCGTCGCGTCGCCGGCCGATCGAATCGATCAGCCCGGCCTGGATCGCCCCGGAGGTCTTGTCAAGCGCCTCCCACAGCGCGGCGCTCGCTTCGGGGTACGGCATGCCTTCCAAGGCATAGCGAGCCGCATGTCCCACCCGTTCGTCGCCCAGCACCGCGGCCAGCGCCGCGACGGATTGGGTCGTGCCGCAGATTCGTAGCTGCTGGCACGCGGCGCACTTCTCGACCGCGCCGGCGCTCGATTGCAGAACGGCGATGAAATCTTGTTCCTGGGCAGCCCCGCCAACGCAGGCCGCCACGAGTACGATGAGTCCGGCAAACAGTATTCGATTGATCACGTTGTTCTTCATGAGCCACCTTTTCATACCGTGGATGATGGATTGCTTCGACGACGCTTCATCTCACAGAATCCACGGCGGCCGCGGCGAATAGGAAAGCAGGCGATTGGCCGTGTCGTCCCCCGCGAATTTCAGCTTCGCCGGGTCCCAGCGGAGGTCGCGTTTGAGGGCCAGGGAAATGCCGCCGATGAAGATGGCGTTGATCGTGTACGCGGCGACCTCCGGACAGCAGATCGTGGCCTTGCGGCTGCGGACGCAGTCCAGGAAATTCCCGGAGTGACTGGTCGCGTAATAGACCCGCTCGTCATTGGGCAGCAGCGGCTCTCGGAGGATGTTGGCCGGGTAGGACACGATGCTGTCGCGATCCACCGCGATGCGGCCCGTCGTGCCGACGAAACAGGCGCCGCCATTGGGACCGACCGGTTCGTTGGGGTAGGCTTCGGAATGGACCACCACGCCGTTGCTGTAATGGTAATCGATCTTGCCGTCGCGGAACTTCACGTCGATCGGCGCCTTGGGGTCCGGGTTGACCGTCCACTGAATGATGTCGTAATGATGCGGGCTCCAGTTCACGTCGCCCACGAACAGACCCGACAGCGCGTGGCCCGCCTCTCCGCCGAACGGTCGCCAGGGCAGCGGTCCCAGCCACATGTCCCAGTCGAACCCGTCCGGCACAGGCACGGATTGGTCCGAGGTCCATGCGCTGGGCACGAAAGCCCCCGGCTCGCGGTAGGCATAGACTTCCTTGAGTTGCCCGATCCGGCCGTTGCGGATCAATTCGCAGGCCAGCCGGAACTTGCCGTCGTACTCGGATCGCTGCTGCGTGCCGGCCTGGTAGATCCGGCCGTAGCGACGGGCCGTCTCGACCACCATCTGGGACTGCTCCACCGTGATCGCGACCGGCTTCTCGCAATAGACGTCCTTGCCGGCTCGCATGGCCAGGGTCGCCATCGGCGCCGCCCAATGATAGGGAACCGCGCACAGCACCGCGTCGATGTCGGGACGAGCGAGGACCTCGCGGAAGTCGTTGTACGCCTTCACGCCGTCGTAGCCCGGCTTACCGAATCGTTCGGCGTAGATCTGATTGCATCGCTGCCACGCGGGCTCGCGCCGTTCGCGGCGGACGTCGCAAACCGCCATCACCTGCACGTCTTCTCGAGCGACATATCCTCCCGGCACGTAGGTCCAGGCCCCACCCATGAGGTGGCCGCTTCCCTGGCCGCCCAAACCGATGAATCCCATGTTCACACGCTCACTGGGGGCAACGCCGCCCCCGGCCCCGAGGGCCGAGCTGCTAATCACGTACGGCAGGGCCACGGTGGAGGCCGCCGCCTTGAGAAAATCCCTTCGTGTCGCTCTCGTTCGATCGACCATATTCGACTCCATCGTCCTTAACCTGAATGTCCCCGTTGGGGAATCGACTGCGATATTGTAGCCTCGGACCGGCCCAAGATAAAGACACTATCGCCCACAGATACGAGATCTGTATAAACTCACGAAACCAGAAATCCCAGGTGTAGGGGCGACGCAAGCGCCGCCCCTACCGGTGGCCTGGGTACTAATGTCGGCTATCCTCTTTATTGTTCGAGCGGTCGGCCCAAGGCGACATCGTCGATGTAGACAAGGCCGGTTCCACCTGCGGTCGGGGCATTGCGACTGCCAACGCCGATGCGCATCGTCTTGACCCGGCTCAAATTCACCCCGGCCAGATCGCTGTAGGGAATCGTCCACTCCTGCCACATGGAACGCACGGTGGCGATATTGTCGCTGTTCACGACCGTCACACCAGCCCCGCCGCTATCCTCGATTCTCACGTACATCGGCTCAACCGAGTTGCCTGCGGGCTGGGGCACGCCGATTTCAGCGATCTGCCACTGACCGGTCACGTTGCCGGTCGTCGAGACGCTGGAGAACTCGGCCGCGGTCGACACCGAGGCGTTGTGGCTGGTGACCGCCAAACCGACGAGGACCTCGTTCGCCATCGTGATGTTCACCGGCGTCGTGAACGCGACGTCAGACCATGTGACACCATCCGCAGACTGTTGGGCGGTGAATGCGTTACCTGTGCGGGTCAGCTTCACCCAGGCCGAGGCGACCACGGCGTTCGTCGACACCTGGGTCATCACGTTGCCGGTCTCCGGACGCTGCTGGAACGAAACCCCGTAGTCCGGCGTCAGACAGATGAAGGCGTGCTTCGAACCCGGATGGATGCTCTCGCGGATCATCACGCCCGCCTTGGCCCAGGCGTCGGTGCGGACCAGGCTGTCGATGCGGGCCACGATCGTGGCGTTGCCGCTGAGATTCTTGTAGACATAACGGAACTGGTCGGCCGTGTCCCAAATATCGGCGCCGATGGCGTTCATGAGGATCTGACCGCCGGCGGTCTGGTAAAAGCCGCAGGCATTGCCTCGGAAGTACAGCGTCAAGGCGTTGGCCCCGTGGCTCGTCCAATTCTGGGCGGTTTCGAATTCCCGCTCCGTCTCGGCGTAGAACGGCGACTCCGTGTTGTCGTACCGCAGCGGCATCGACTGGCCGCCGCTATGGACGATCGTCCTTTCGCCGAACGTCCCCGAGGCGGCCTCGTCGTAGCCGACGAGCGAGCCGGTGTCGTTGACCCAACCGTCGAGCCAGGTGTCGAAGATGCGATTGCCCGCATCGTCGTAGGCCTCGAAATCCTCGAAGACCGCTTGTTCCTGGGTCGTGAAGCTCCAGAGGTCGCCTGGGTAGGTCCCGGCCTCGCCGGCTTCATCCACCTTCCAATAGTAGGTGGTCCCGTATTCCAGGGATTCAGGTGTGTAGTTTCGCTCCACCTGTGTGACGGCCGGGACGGCCCCTGCGGCCACCGCATCGGCATCGACGCCGAAGTACACGTCATGCGATTGGGCCTCGCGGCCGGACCGCCAAACCAGGTCGGTTTCCACACCGACGTTCGTCGCGCCGTCGGCGGGCTCGGGCTCGCGGGCCTGGACGGGCACGTAGAAGAACCGGACTTCGCTGAAGCCGGACTGAGGCGTCATGCCGCCCCAGTTGCTCTCGATCGAGAGTTTGACGTACTGGGCCGTGACGCCGTCGAAGGAGACGGTCGTGTTGTGGGCATAGCCCGGCATGCCTGTGGCTCGGGCGAACTGAGGCACGCCATCGAGCTGGGTCCAGGTTTCGCCGTCCAGCGAACACTCGATCTTGACGTCCTTGGCGCCCAGGCCCATGGCCGACTCCAGCAAGGAGTTCGAATTCCACACCCACAGCTCATACAGCTTGTAGGCCTTGTCGAACTCGTACTGAATCCAGACCGGCTTGGCCATCGTGCTCATCCACATCTGGGTCATCTCGGTGGAGTGCCCGTCGTCCGAGTTCAGGCCGGACCCGTCGATGCTCCGCTCGGGCCCCATGCCGGGCTGCGAGCTGGACGCAACGGCGGTGAGGTTCGAGATCGGATAGGCAAACGGCTCGGTCGTGAAGCTCCAGATGTCGCCTCGGAAGATCGTGCCGTCGGGCGTTCCATTCACTTCATCGATCCGCCAGTAGTAGGTTTGCCCGAATTCGAGACCGCTCGGCTCGAATGTCGTGTCCGTCTGGCCTTGACTGACCAGAACATCTCCCGGGTTGGCCCGGCCGGCGTCGTTCACATCGTCGTAGGTCGTCCCAAAGTACACATCGCGAGTGGCCGCCGTCTCCAGCGGGCCCCAGCTCAAAACCACATCCTGCGGCACGTCCGTAGCCCCATTTTCCGGGCTGGGGTCGGAGGCCATGTCTCCGCCGATCCCGGCCATGACGAGGGAAATCTCATCCAGGGACAAGGCCCGATTGTAGATGCAGACTTCGTCCATATCGCCGTGGAAGACCTGGTCGTAGCCGTCAATCCCTGCCCCGCCGCCGGTGACAGAGCCTATGCCCATACTGGACCCTTCGCCTCCGGGATAAAGAGCAAATGCGCCGGAGGCCACCTGCGCGCCATTGAGATAGAGCCTGGCTGTCGTTCCGTCGAAGCTGGCCGCCACGTGCACCCAGGCCCCGACGAGCGGGTTCAGAGTGTTGTTGGGCGAAACAATCGCGACAGATCCCGTTTCCAGACGGAAAGTACCCCCATTTTCCGGCCGGACCTGGAACTGCCACGGCGTCGTGCCGGGCCAGGTGTTTCTCTTGCCAATCAGACCTTGATACGTGGCGGTGCTGCCGGACCACCGAATCCACGTCGCCAGAGAAAGCTGCCCGGTCCCTTCCGCCGGATTCCAGGTGCCAAGGTCAATCCTGGAGGCCGCCGTGCCGTCGTTGTTGACTCCGCTGCCCTGGTATCCCGGCGAAATCCATGTGATGCCATTGTAAAGGGTCCCATCGTGTCCACTGCCTGACATATCGTGAGCGACATCACCCGACCCTTCATTGAGAGGGTAATATCCCACTAAACCGCTCGTGATATCGGCGTTCGCCACACCTCCAGCCAGGCAGATCAACAACGCAAGTGATACGACAATCGTTCTCATTGTGGTTCCTCCTCAAAGAATTCGGATCGCAACCTCCAACGCTTCACGCAACAGTACTCTCGTCATTCTGACGATGCGTTCAAATCCTCACTGAACCGGCTCATAGCCCAGTTTGCCCCAGTAGGCCTGCTGCACGCGGTGCAGGTCCGGATTGCCCGGCTGGACCGGATCGGCGCCGGGCTTCAGCTTGCCGTAGTCGATCGTTCGCTGATCCCTCCACTTCCAGTACTCGCTGTGCCCATCGGCGAAGGAAAAGGAAGTCCCGCCGC
>CALMMH010001076.1 GCA_937868145.1 uncultured Phycisphaerales bacterium | reverse complement strand
TCCCGGCCTACATCATGTTCCTCAATGAGAAGGGCCTGGAGAACTTCGGCGCCGCGGTGGTTCATGAAGAGAAACAGACGTGGCTGACCCGTCTGCTCCACACCACCGGCGGGTTCACCTACAAGGCGGCCAAGCCGATCCTCGTGGCGATGGCGGTCCTGACTGTCGTGGCGATCTACGGAATCACCAGGATCAACATCAACGACAACCCGATCAAGTGGTTCGCCAAGAGCCATCCGATCCGCCAGGCCGACATCGAGCTGAACCAGCATTTCGCGGGCACCTACATGGCCTACCTCGTGCTGGAGGACGGCAGCGATCCGAACGTGACGGTCGAATACATCAAAAATCTCCGCGAGCGGCTCCGAGAGAAGGTCGAGGAACTCGCCGCGGACATGCCGCAGGCGAAGAACGTGCTCGAACCGGCGGACAAGGTCCTCGTGGACGTCGCGACCAACAAGATCACCAAGGCCGCGTTTTTGGCCAAGCTGTCGGAGTATGCCGATCAGCAACAGGCTTCGGCGCCGCAGGATCTCGCGGACGTCTGGTACGAGTTGGCCGATTTCTTCGAGCTCGAGAGCGAGCAACTCAAGCTCTTCAAGCAGCCCGAGGCTCTCCATTACGTCTCGGATCTGGAGGATTATCTCGAAAGCACAGGGCTGGTCGGCAAGAGCAACTCCATCGCCGACATCGTGAAGAAAGTCTATCAGGAGCTGATCGACGGCAAGCCGGAGAATTACCGGATCCCGGACTCCAGCGCGGCCGTGGCGCAGAGCCTGCTGCAATTCCAGAGCAGCCATACGCCGGACGACCTGTGGCACTTCGTGACCAACGACCTCGACAAGGCCAACATCTGGCTCCAGCTCAAGAGCGGCGACAACAAGGACATGGAAAAGGTCGTCACGGCGGTCGATCAGTATTTCAAGAACACCCCCCCGCCGGTGCCGATCAAGCATGACTGGGCGGGCCTGACGTACATCAACATCATCTGGCAACAAAAAATGGTCCGGGGCATGCTCCAGTCGCTGATGGGCAGCTTCATCATCGTGTTCGTCATGATGGCGATCATGTTCCGCTCGGTGCTGTGGGGACTGGTTTGCATGGTGCCGCTGTCGATCACCATCCTGATGATCTACGGCGTCATCGGCCTGGTCGGAAAGGACTACGACATGCCGGTGGCGGTGCTCAGCGCTCTGACGCTCGGAATGGCCGTGGACTTCGCGATCCACTTCCTGGAGCGAGCAAGGGGCAGCTACGCGGAGAAGGGCTCGTGGAAAGCCAGCGAGGCCGAAATGTTCGGCGAGCCCGCGCGGGCGATCGCCCGAAACGTGCTGGTCATCGCGATCGGCTTCCTGCCGCTGCTGGCGGCGCCGCTGGTGCCCTACAAGACGGTCGGCATCTTCCTCTGCGCGATCATGGCCCTGTCCGGCGTGGTGACGCTGATCATCCTGCCGGCGATCCTGACCGTGGCGGAGAAACGACTGTTCCAGATCGCGGCGGCCCCGGAATCCGCGAAGTGCAACTGCGCGTTCTGCTTCGTGATCTCCCTGGCGAGCGTGGTGGTGGTGGCGCTGAACGCGTATCAGTTCGGCGTAATGGGAATCAACGAGTTCATGTGGATCAGCATCGTCGCCGTGCCCGTCCTGGCGGTGATTTGCGGGTTGCTGTCGCGACGGCAGGCCTGCCGCGCACTCAGCACAAAGCAACCGACGACGACCGTCTGATCCTCTCAGGAGTGCGACGATGACGATCGAGAGAATTTTGCGCGGCATTGCAGGATTTTTCACCTTGCTGAGTGTTCTGCTGGCTCACTATCATTCGCCGTATTGGCTGTTGTTCACCGCCTTCGTGGGGCTCAATCTTTTCCAGTCGGCGTTCACTGACTGGTGCCCGATGATGGCGCTGCTCAAGAAGCTGGGAATCGCAAGTCAGTGTGCAAGCAATGGAGGTGCGACATGTTCCACAAAGTAATCACGACGGCACTGTTGGTTTCCCTGGGGTTGGGCCTGGCGGCCGTCGGCTCGGCGCGAGCGGCGGAAACCCCCGACGTCCAAACGATCGTGGAGAAGGCCAACCTCGTCGCCTATTACCAGGGCGACGACGGCAAGTCCACCGTCCAGATGGTGATCACCAGCAAGCAGGGCCAGACCCGCGAGCGTCTGTTCAACATCGTCCGCAAGGACGTCCAGGACGGCGGCGACCAGAATTACTTCGTGTACTTCCAGCGGCCGGCGGACGTCCGACGGATGAGCTACATGGTGCGAAAGCACGTCGGAGGCAAAGACGACGACCGCTGGCTGTACATGCCCTCGCTGGATCTGGTCAAGCGAATCGCCGCCGGCGACAAGCGCACGAGTTTCGTCGGCTCGGACTTCCTCTATGAGGACGTTTCCGGCCGCGGGCTCGACGAGGATGTCCATGAACTGGTCGAAACCACCGACGCCTTCTACATGGTCAAGAACACGCCGAAGAAGCCCGAGACCGTGGAGTTCAGTTACTACAACGTCTCCATCGACAAGAAGAACTT
>CALMMH010001075.1 GCA_937868145.1 uncultured Phycisphaerales bacterium | reverse complement strand
GCTTGGCCAGCGTGATTCGCTTGCGAAGCCGAAGGAGCTCCATTCGAGTGGCGTTTACATTTGCGAGCACGGTGAAACCTCGTGGAAGCGTGGAAGCGTAGAAGCGTGGATGCGTTGGCTCTTTCTCTCCATCGCTCTACTCACTTGCTCCCTTGTTCTTGTTTGACTTCATGTACTTGATGAAATTCAACGTCTTCCTTCGCAGGGCCTCTACCTCTTCAGACAGTTCCGTCGCTTTCAGATATCCCAGCCTTTCCGCTATGAATACCTGGGTCTCCAACTCGGACAAGGAGGCCAGGGCGATGCGGAGGAAGTGAACATACTCCCTCGTGGAAGACCGGGCCGCCCCTTCCGCAATATTGCTCGGATGGGAGACCGCCGCCCTTCTCATTTGTGACTTCAGCCCATATTCCTCGTCCTTTGGAAACGCCTTGGTCGACTGATAGACATGTACGACAAGCTCGATCCCGCGCTGCCAGATCTCCAAGTCCTTGTGCGTCTTACCCATAACAGTCTCCTCTCCAACCTTTGGAAACTAACATCGTTATGAGCCTCACGCATCCACCGTTCTACTCTTCAACGCTTCCACGTTTATACGCTTCCACGCTTCTACTTCTTCCTAAACTGCGGCATGTACTTCTCGATGAGCTTGACGTCGATACGCTTGAGCTCGTTGTTCTCGAACATGCTCAGCAGTTCCCAGCCGAGGTCGAGGGTCTGGAAGACGGTGCGGTTCTCGTAGTAGTCCTGCGAGATGTACTTCTCTTCGAAGCGGTTCGCGAAGGTCATGTACTTGCGGTCCTCGTCGGAGAGGGCCGCTTCGCCCATGATCGTCGCCAGCTCCTGCATTTCCTTGCCGCGGGCGTAGGCGGCGTAGAGCTGGTTGTAGAGGTCCGCGTGGTCCTCGCGGGTCTTGTTCTTGCCGATGCCCTTGTCCTTCAAACGCGACAGGCTCGGCAGCACGTCCACCGGGGGCTTGACGCCCTGCCGCTGGAGGGAACGCGACAGGATGATCTGGCCTTCGGTGATGTAGCCGGTCAGGTCGGGCACCGGGTGCGTCTTGTCGTCTTCGGGCATCGTCAGCACGGGCACCATCGTGATGGAGCCCTTCTTGCCCTTGATGCGGCCGGCGCGTTCGTACAGGGTCGCGAAGTCCGTATAGAGGTAGCCCGGATAGCCTCGGCGGCCGGGCACTTCCTTGCGGGCGGCGCTGATCTCGCGGAGGGCTTCCGCGTAGTTGGTCATGTCGTTCATGATGACCAGCACGTGCATGTCCTGCTCGAAGGCCAGGTACTCCGCGGCGGTCAGGGCAAACCGCGGGGTCGCGATCCGCTCGATGGCGGGGTCGTTGGCCAGGTTGATGAACATGACGGACCGCTCGATGGCGCCGGTGTTGTGCAGGTCGTCGATGAAGAACTGGGCGGCTTCGAACGTGATGCCCATGGCGGCGAAGACCACAGCGAAGGCCTCGCCTTTGCCGAGCACGGTGGCCTGGCGGGCGAGCTGGGCGGTGAGGTCGTCGTGGGGCAGGCCGGAGCCGGAGAAGATCGGGAGTTTCTGGCCGCGGACGAGCGGGTTCAGACCGTCGATCGTCGAGATGCCCGTCTGGATGAACTCGTTCGGGTAGTTGCGGGCGAACGGATTGATCGGGGAGCCGTTGATGTCCCGGCGTTCGACCGGGATGATCTCGGGGCCGCCGTCCTTCGGGACGCCCAAGCCGGTGAAGACGCGTCCGAGCAGGTCCGGCGAGACGCCCAGCTCCAGCGGGCGGGCCAGGAAGCGGACGATGCTGTTGGCGTTGTCCACGCCGCTGGTGCCTTCGAAGACCTGGAGCAGAACCTTGTCGTTCTCGACCTGGAGGATCTGGCCGCGACGCACGGAGCCGTCGGCGAGCTGGATGTCGACGATGTGGCCGTACTTGGCCTCGTCCACCATCTCCACCAGCATCAGCGGGCCCTGGATGTTCGATACGGTCTGGTACTCTTTCACGGATAGCATGTCATACTCCTGCGTCGGTCGTGACGCGTTGGTTCCCTACTTGGCAGCCACGGCCCCTTCAAGCTGCCGCATCTGGTCGTCGATCTTGGCGCGGATCTGGCGGATCTTGTCCATCTCGGCCTGCGGGATGTACTTGGCGCGGGCGATGTCCTCGCGGACGCCCACGCGGGCGATCGCGGCGGTTTCGACGCCGGCCTCGACCGCGGCCAGGCCCGCATGATGGAAGTGCAGGACGGTTTTGAGCATTTCGTACTGCTTCTCGAGCGAGGTGTACGTGTCCACGGCGTGGAACGCGTTCTGGTGCAGGTAGTCCTCGCGGATCGAGCGGCTGGTCTCCATCGCCAGCCGGTCCCGCGGCGACAGCGCCTCGGCGCCGACGAGCCGCACGATTTCCCGCAGCTCCGACTCCTGCTCCAGCAGACCCATCGCCTCTTTCGTCATCTGTTCCATCTCGACGCCCAGGTCCTTGTTCTCGAAAGCCCCTCGGACGTACTGCGAATAGAACGAGTAGCTGGTCAACCAGTCGATGGCGGGGAAGTGACGCTGGTAGGCGAGTTCGCCCTTGAGGGACCAGAAGACCTTCACCACGTGCAGGGTCGCCTGGACGACGGGGTCGGAGAGGTCGCCGCCCGGCGGGCTGACGGCCCCGATAACCGAGAGGCCGCCTTCGCGCTCGGGCGAACCCAGGCACTTGACGCGCCCGGCTCGCTCGTAAAACGCCGCGATGCGGGCCGACAGGTACGCCGGATACCCTTCCTCGGCCGGCATCTCTTCCAGACGCGTCGAAATCTCGCGCATGGCCTCGGCCCAACGGCTCGTGCTGTCGGCCATCAGGGCGACCGTATATCCCATGTCGCGGAAGTACTCCGCGATCGTGATCCCGGTGTACACCGACGCCTCGCGGGCGGCCACCGGCATGTTCGAGGTGTTCGCGATCAGCACCGAGCGCCGCATCAGGGGCTCGCCGCTGCGCGGGTCTTTCAATTCGGGGAACTCGGTCAGCACGTCGGTCATCTCGTTGCCGCGCTCGCCGCAGCCGACGTACACGACGATGTCCGCGTCCACCCACTTGGCCAGCTGGTGCTGCACGACGGTCTTGCCCGTTCCGAAGGGCCCCGGCACGCAGGCAGTGCCGCCCTTGGTGATCGGGAAGAACGTGTCGATGACGCGCTGCCCGCTGACGAGCACATTCGTCGGGGCCAGCCGCCGGCTCAGCGCCCGCGGAATTCGCACCGGCCACTTCTGCATCAGCGTCAGCTTGTGCTCGGTCCCGTCTTCGCTCACGCAGACGGCCACCGTCTCTTCGACCGTGTACTCGCCCTGCGAGATGCTCTTGATCGTGCCGCGAATGCCCGACGGGACCATGATCTTGTGCAGCACCAACGAGGTCTCTTTCACCTCGCCGATGATGTCGCCGGGACCGACCTTGGCCCCTTTGGCCACGGTGGGCTTGAACTGCCACTTCTTCTCGCGGGAAAGGCCCGGCATCGCGCTGCCGCGGCTCATGAAGGCGCCTTCGAGCTTCACCAGCGAATCCAGCGGCCTCTGAATGCCGTCGTAGATGCTCTCGATCAGCCCGGGTCCGAGCTCGACGCTCAGCGGCGCCTCGGTGTCCAGCACCGGCTCGCCCGGCCCGATGCCCGTGGTCTCCTCGTAGACCTGGATCGACGCCCGGTCGCCGCGGAACTCGACGATCTCGCCGATCAGGTTCATCGACCCGACGCGGACCACGTCATACATGCGCGCCCCGGACATGCCCTCGGCGACCACCACCGGTCCGGCGACTTTCATTACACGACCTTGTCTTTTCTCTGTCATTGTCACAACCTTTTAGCTACTCTTGAGAATGTCAATCCCCGTAGCAAGCTTGAGTACCCTGCCCAAGGCCTCGCTGGCGAAGCCCTCGGATTCCTGCGTGAACGGCACGACGACCACGCACGGCGTCGCTTTGGCCTCCGTGGCCGCCAGGACCTCGTCGGCCGTCGCAGCGATGGTCTCGGCCACCACGAGCAACGCGTACTCCTCACGAACGATCTGCTCGGCCGCCTTGACGATCTGCTCGCGCTCGTGCCCCACGGCGTAGGTGTCCACGCCCAGCGCCGAGAACGGCATCACGAAATCGGCATCCCCTAGTACTGCGACTTTGCCTTCCATTGTTTCGTTTCTCGTGTCCCGTGACCGGTGTCCCGAAAGAGCGGCGCGCCCTACGCGAGACGGTCCAGGATCAACTTGGTGTCAAGATTGTTTCGTTTCGCCGTCAGGATCAGGCGGACGGTCCGGATCTCATGCTCCTTGGCCAGCAGGAACGCGACGACCGGCTGGGGGCCCGACCCGATCTGGGTCGTCTGTCTCAGATACCCCACCGCGTAGTCATCGCACTGCTGCTCCGCCTTGAGGAACGAACCATGGGTCACCACGTATCCGGCGCCGGCATCGAGAATGTGATGGTACGGCGTGGCGAAGAACAACTGCCCCAGAGTCTCATAGGGCAGATCGAGCCCCTGCCGCAGGCGGTCCATCTCGATGAATCCGCCCTCCAGGAACACCTCCCGCGGGTCGGCCTGAAGGAACTTCACCCGCAGCATCGTTCGCAGGTTCGTCATGTCGACCTGGATGCGGAAAAGATTCGTGAGGAACTCCCCGCCGTCGGCGACCTCGGCCACACCCAGCTTATACTCCGCTTGGGCGTGATCGATGGCGCTGTCGATCTGGCGGATATCCTTGTTCTGATAGTACGCCAGCGTCGCGCGGTCGATGGCTGTCTGCGCATATTCGGGCAGAAGCGCATAGTTTTGTTCTTCGAGGGCCTGCCGCAGCAACTCCGGCGGGACATTTCCCTCCGGGCTGTAATCGGTTCCGATCGGCTTGTCGGTGAGCACCCGCCGCAGGACCAGACGAAGATTCGCATAGTCGTCCCGGCTGCGGAACACTTCCACGATCCGCTCGTCGAGCATCAAATCATCGAACAGCTTGCGGACCGCGGCCCGACGCTGCCGAAGCACCGTCTCGACTTCGAGGCCGCCCGCCCCCTGGGGGAGCGTGTACTCCGTGCCGCTCAGCGAGGAGGCCGCCGAGGCAAAGTCCGACGCGTTGGCCATGTCCGTCAGGGTCGTGCGCGTCAGCATCTGCGTCTCCATGGTCCGGACCTGCGCGGTCTGGAACATGTAGCGGTAGTCGTCCTCCCCCACCGACGGGTAGGTGAAGAAATCGTGGATTCCCACGTCCATCTTGTCCAATCGCATCTCGGGCATGTTCTGCTACCGCGACCGACTCGCGTCGGCGTTGTTTGAAAAGAGGTCCTTGGCCACTTCGATCTCGAGGTCCTTGCGGGCCTGGCCCACGAGCACGTCCACCGAGACGTTCGTGCGGACCTTGCCGCGCAGGAGAAGGAACCCGTTGGAGAAGTGCTGCTTTTCGTCCGCCAGCGTCAGCTTGCCCTTGCCTTTGAGCCGGGCGTTGACATCGGCGACGAGCTTGGCGTCGATCCGGGCGTCGTTCTTGCCGGGCGACACCTTCTCCTCGCCCGTCTCCGCGGCCGCGGCCATCAGCTTGGCCATCAGCTCGCGATATTCGTCGTCGGGCAGCTTCTCGATCTTCTGACGGGTCTGGACGAACACCTCGTCCAGGAGCGAGGCCTTCGTGGTCGCGTATTCCTTCGCGGCCTCCATCCTCGCCACGGCCAGCCGCTGCGAACGCTCGTCGGCGCCGGCCTTCTCCGCCAGGGTCTTGGTGTCCTGCTCGAACCGGGCCAGCTCCTCGTTGAGCTTGGCCGTCTCGGCAGCCTCGCGCTCCTCGGCCTGCTTCTTGATCGCATCGGCCTGAGCCCGGGCATCCGAGAGTATCTTCGTTATGACCTGATCAGCTTCCATCGTTCATTCCTGCCGAAAAGGGGTGCTCACTTACGCTGCAGCGCCGGGGACCGCGAGCTTGATGCCCATCAGGAGAACCAGCAGCGAAATCAGGAAGCCCAGAATCGCGTACAGCTCGATCAGAGCCGCGTACACGACGCCGGCCTTGAAGGCCATGTCGGGCCGTTTGGCGCTCATCAGGACGCCGGCGGCACCGGTTCGGCCCTGGTGAATGGCGCTGAACAAACCTGCGATGCCGACGGGCAGACACGCCGCCAGGATCGCCAGGCCCTGATACCACGTGACCGGGACCATCTCGGGGCCGAACATGTTTAGCTTGATCATCACGAACAGCCCGATGACGAAGCCATAGATGCCCTGCGTACTGGGCAGCACGACCAGGAGCATCAGGGTGCCGTATCGTTCCGGCTTCTCACTCAGCACGCCCGTGGCGGCCTTGGCGGCAACTCCCAAACCAATGGACGACCCAATACCCGCCAAGAACACGGCCAACGCAGCCCCTGTCAACGCGAACGGCAAACCCATCATTTCCATCATAGTTTCTGACCTCTTTTCCTTAGCGTACTTTCGTGACTTCTGCCCAACCGCTGCCTTGGTCCAGCGGCATCATTCGATGGAGATATACCGATAGTCATTCCGCAGCGGCGTGAACAACCGGCCGCCGCCCTGGAAGAACTTCGGGAAGAACTCGACAAACTGCAATCGCAGGCTGTGGACGAAGGCCCCGAGCACCGAGAGAGCGATATTGAACAGGTGCCCGCCCACGAACATCAGCGCCCCGAGGAGCCAGCCCACATACGGCACATCCATCACCAGTTTGACCAGCACGTTGATCGCCATGCCGAAACCGGAACCCACCATGCCCAGCGCCATCAGACGGACGTAACTGAGGATGTCGCCGCCGTAGAAAACGGTGCTGAACAGGTTGAAAACGCCCATGCCGATCCGGCCGGCCCAGGGCAGGTCCCGCCCGCTGAACAGCAGGATGAAGATCCCTGCGACGATGGCCAGGATGCCGCAGATGCCCGCCAGAGCCGACGGCAGCAGGCCGCCCTTGCTCAGGCCCAGGCCCAGCAGACTGTTGAGCATCACGATCCAGGTCAACTGATCGTAGATCGCGGCCTTGACGTCCTTGCGCGTCACCAGGTTGTGGAAAAACGCGATGAACAGGCCGAACTGGATTTGGAAGTACCCCAGGCCCAGCGACAGGATGAAGAACGTCATCGGCTGCGTCATCGGATCGAACCACATGACCGATTGCCGCGCGCTGTCGAGCGTCTTGAGCACCCCGCTGCCCGGCGGAAGCAGCGACTGAATGGCGTCGCTGAACCAACTGCCCGTCAGGACCCCGGCGATGGTGGTCGTGACGCCGCACATGAGCAGCATCACCATCGCCCCCTTGTTGCCCTGCATCTTGCGGACCACCCAGACCAACACCGCCGTCATGATCAATCCGTACCCGGCGTCCGCCAGGCACAGGCCGAAGAAGATCGCGAAGAACGGCGCCAGGAACATCGTGGGGTCAACCGAACTCGGCACCGGCATGCCGTACAGACGCGTGACCGTCTCGAACGGGCTGATCATCGGGGAGTTGTAGATCTCCACCGGAACGTCTTCCCCTTCGGCCGGCTGGATCTGCGAGAGACTCGCGGCATCGAATCGAACCACGAGCTTCTCCAGCTTCGGATAGTCCTGCTTTTTACACCAGCCTTCCAGGATCATCGCCTGCTCGGTGGCCGGGATGCGGTCCCGCTTCTGCTCGCGTTCGAGCAGGTTGCGGTAGTGATCGTAGAGAACCTGCAGTTTCAGCATGGTCGCAGACAGCGCCGCGGCGGCCTTGCGGTTCTCGTCAAGCTGGCCACGGGCCGCAACCAGTTTCTGCTCGTGCTCGCGGATCAGCGAGGCGATCGTGCCGGTCATCGGCTCGAAGCTGACAATCTCAAACTCATAGGAACGCAGCAGCTTCTGGATCTGCTCGAGGTTCTCCCGCAGGGCGACGACAACGACGGCTTCCCGCGTGCCGGCGGTGTTCACCTTCTGGAGCGCGGCCCCGACGTCCGTCAACTGCTGCTGGAAAGCGTCGAAGTGCTGGCCGGGCACCAGGCCCGCCCAGGAAACGCCGGTTCGCAGCTTTCCCAGGTCCTCGACCGGAGTCTCGAATGTCGCCCACGGTTTGAGCATGTCCAGCACGCTCTGGAGATGGTCGATCTCGCTGCGGGTTTTCTCCAGGGCCAACTGCGTTTGCTCGGCCTTGTCAAGAGCCTGGCGGGCCTGGGGATCGGCGACGATCTCGTTGTACCGCCGCACCTCAACGACCTTGCGCGGCGCAAAAACACTGGCCCCCTTCTCGGGCGGCGAGTTCTCTTTGACGAAGCTGATGCTCCGCTCAAGGCGGACCACCAGTTCTTCGAGGTCTTTCGGACGGTCGCGAAACGCGGCCAACTCCGGCGTGTCCTTGCTGATCGCCGCCTCGTCGGCGTTGAGGATCTGGCAGATGCCCTCGGCCTGCAGCGCCGCCAGCAGGTCCGAAACCTGCGTGCGATGGCACACGATCATCACTTTGGCCATTGGGGTAATCGCCATGGATCAGCCTTTCTTCAAATACTCGACGACCTTGGCGACGGCGGTCGGAACCTTCTTCTGCACCTGGTCGCGCAACTGCTTTCGCTGCTGCTCGGCCTGAGCGTTCAAGGTTTTGATCTCGCCCTGGGCCTCGGCCCGGGCCTTCTCGACCGCGGCCTCGACGGTCCGCCGGCGGTTCGACTCGGCCTGCTCCTGTCGCTGGCGACGCTCCTGGCGGCCCTTGT
>CALMMH010001074.1 GCA_937868145.1 uncultured Phycisphaerales bacterium | reverse complement strand
GCAGGCGTTCGGCCTTGCACAGGCGGACGCCGTCGATGATGCTGGCATGGTTCAGCTGGTCGCTGATGATGACGTCCTCGGGCCCCAGGAGGGTCTCGAAGAGCCCGCCGTTGGCGTCGAAGCACGAGCTGTAGATGATCGTGTCCTCCGTGTGGAGGAATCGCGTGACCGCGGCCTCCAGGTCCTTGTGGATCTGCTGGGTCCCGCAGATGAACCGCACCGAGCCCAGGCCAAAACCCCATTTGTCGTAGCTCGCGCGGGCCGCTTTCACCACCTCGGGATGGTTCCCCAGACCCAGGTAATTGTTCGAACACATATTGACGACCGATTGCCCGGTCGAGACCGTGATGCGGCTGCCCTGCGGGCTCGTGATGATCCGCTCGGGCTTCTCCAGGCCCGCCCGCCGGATCTCGTCGAGTTGACCGACAAGATACGATTTCACGTTTCCGTACATGCTTGCACCCTTCTTGGGAATATCGCATGTAGGGTGGGTTCTCAACCCACGCGTCAGACGCACTCGATTGCCAGAAACGCGTGGGTCAAGGACCCACCCTACGAATTCACTGTCCGTTCTTCCAAGTCAACACGACCTTGCCCGAATTGCCCGACCGCATCGCATCGAATCCCTTCTGGAAATCGGTGTAATGGTATCGGTGCGTGATCAACGGCGTGATGTCCAGGCCGCCCTGGATGAGCATCGTCATCTTGTACCAGGTTTCGTACATCTCCCGGCCGTAGATGCCTTTGATCGTCAGGCCGTTGAAGACCACGAAATCCCAATCGATTTCCGTGCGAGGCAAAATGCCCAGCAGCGCGATCTTGCCGCCGTGGGCCATGTTGGCAATCATCCCGCGCAGGGCCTGCGGACTGCCCGACATCTCCAGCCCGACGTCGAAGCCCTCTTTCATGCCCAGCTTCTTCTCGGCGTCCTCGATGCTCTCGGTCCGCATGTCGAGCGTCAGGGTCGCGCCGGCCTTGCGAGCCAGTTCCAGACGATATGGATTGAGGTCAGTCACCACGACGTGACGGGCGCCGACACGTTTGGCGATACCGGCGGCCATGCAGCCGATGGGTCCGGCTCCGGTGATCAGAACGTCCTCGCCGACCAGGTTGAAGCTCAGCGCCGTGTGGGCCGCGTTGCCCAGCGGATCGAAACAGCTCAGCACGTCCAGCGAAATGGCCGGGTCGCAGTACCAGAGGTTCGTCACCGGCACGGAAATGTACTCCGCGAACGCGCCGTCGCGATTGACGCCGATCCCGCGCGGCGCGTTGCACAGATGCCGCCGGCCGGCCAGACAGTTCCGGCACCGGCCGCAGACCACGTGCCCTTCGGCGCTGACCAGATCGCCCACGTGGAAGTCATGCACGTTGGCGCCGATCTGGACGATCCGGCCGACGAACTCGTGTCCGATCGTCATGGGCACCTTGATCGTCTTCTGGGCCCAGGCGTCCCAGTTGTAGATATGCACGTCCGTGCCGCAGATCGACGTCTTGACGACCTCGATCAACACATCATTGATCCCGATCGTGGGGACCGGAACATCCTCAAGCCAAAGTCCGACCTCGGCCTTGTGTTTTACCAGTGCTTTCATGTCCATTCCATTTGTAAGCGGGTTTCATTCGACGGGTTTTGATCTCGGAGTATACCTCGGTCCCGTCCGGGTTGATCGCGTTTTCATACAGGTCGTAGATGTCCAGGATGGCCTCAAAGCCCCAGCGGTAGAAATGACCGATCGTGGTGAGCGAAGGAGCCTCGTATTGCCGGAACTCACGCATAGCCTTGTGCTCGGCCTCCTCCGAAGAGCGGGCAAGAACCAGCACGATACGGTCTTCGTACGTCTGCATGCCCTTCGTTTCGCCTTCGATTTGCTTTGCGAAGCGGGCCTTCACAGCGAACCAGTTCGGCACCTTGACCGCAGCGACGCGCTTTCGTCTCATTCCCTTGATCCGCAGGATTTTGACGTGTTCGATTTCGTCTCCCGTAAAGACGCGTCGTACGTCCTTCGCGGGAAGCCAGACACGCACACCCACCGGATCGCCGTTGAAACGCAGCACGGTATAGGCATAACTGGACAGTGCGACACACAGCTTGTCATGGTGGCGAATTCGCCACCGGCGAACCGCTGCACGCCGCTCCTCGGGCGACCACGCAAGCAGCTTGCGAAACCTCGCCTGACCCGGGTATACATCCGGGGAATTGCGAATACGCGCCTCCACCTCAACCGGGACCTCCCCCAGGCGAGGCAATCCTTCCGGCGTGAGGCCGTACGCATCCAAACCGATGACTATAGGTCTTCGTTTCCTGTCCATGGCTCAGGCAAATGCCTTGCGCAGAAGGGCCAGCCCCTTGGGCACAGCGGTTTGCCAGTCCTCGTTGCCTTCGAACTCCAGCGAGACGTAGCCTTGATAGTTGGCCTTCTTCATGATCTTGGCGATCCGGTCGTAATCCAGCTTGAGGGTGTACCAGAGGCCGCCGCCGTAGTAGGTCTTGGCCTGCATGAAAACGGTCTGCGGGGCACACATTTCCAGTTTGTCGTACGGGTCTTCGAGGAAGTTGCCCGTATCGAGCAGGACCCGCAGCCACGGCGAATTGATCGCGTTGACGATCCGCAGCAGGCCTTCCGGCGTGCGGGCCAGACCCCAGTGATTCTCCAGACCCAGGATCACGCCGCACTTTTCCGCGGTCGGCAGGCACTTCTCGATGCTGTCGATCACCCACTTGAAGCCGTCTTCCTCGGTGTAGCCGGGCAGGATGGGCTCGATGCCTCGGTTGGCCATCAGGTCGTCGAAGCTCTTGGTGGTGTTCCAGCGGCCGGTGTTGAGCCGGACGATCGGAATGCCAAGCTGGTAGGCGACCTCCATCTGTTTGATCGTCTTGTCGATGTTGACCTGCCTGGTCTGTGCGTCCGGCCAGACGAAGCCTTGGTGCGTGGACAGAGAGCACAGGTCCAGGCCGTTGATCAGGGCG
>CALMMH010001073.1 GCA_937868145.1 uncultured Phycisphaerales bacterium | reverse complement strand
GCGCGAAAACCGTTCCGTCGATGGACGAAACCGGTCACCCTTTCTGACAGGCGGGGCTGGCGCAAGGATGTTCGAACCCTTGTAAAGATGCGGGATCGCGCGAGCCAGAAGTTCGCGGAAGATGTGGAGAAGATCTTGAGAGAGTCTCCTGACTCAGGCCGCCTGGCGGCCTGATCTCCTGCCCCTCATTCCTCCGTATCTCCGGCACTGCTCTCAGGGGAGCTGTAGTCTGCGCCCGGCCACGGTCCTTGTGCCGTCCAGTCGACGACAGACGGTTGCCGGAGACGTGAGGTGAGGTTGGGTTGTGGTCAGCAACGTGTACAGGATGCTGACGGGGTCAGGATAGTCGCGCTACGCAAGAGCGGAAGGCGGGCAGATGTGCCGGGGGCGGCACGAATGGAACGAGCAGGATACCGAAAGGCAGAACGAACACAAGACGGGGAATCTTGCCGCTTGAGGCAAGTCCGACGCCTAGACCACCAGACGCTCGAAACGCTCCCGGAGCAGGCAATGAGCACTTGATGAAGGGACAGTCTCGCTAACAGCAGAGACCAACTCGCCAAGGTCGTCATCGTCAAGCGGGATGATGAACCCACGATCGTCGAGCGCAGTGTCTCTACACCTTCTGATGAACAGCTCCTTGTCGTCGAAATGTCGGCATACCAACAAGCCAATTCGCCCTCTAGTCGGCGAGAATCGTCCTGCGAGCTGATCGAGTTCGGGATTCCCGACCTCGCCCCGGTAGTTCTTGCATTCGACAAACACGTGTGGAGCCGGATAGTGCTGCCCGAGCCACCAGAAGAAGCCTGCCTGATCCGTATTGGTGTACTTGATGTCGACCCGTTTTCGGCCGTCATGAATCTCGAATTGTACATCCGGATGCGTTAAGCTCGGGTAGAACAGGGCCGTCAGAAGAGCCTCAATCGCTTTCTCGTAGGACGAGGCACCGGCAGCACCCATTGGCACATCCCGAACCGCCAGCAAGAGCCTGTCCCAATCCGGCGGGGGCGTTCCTTCTTGGTCAGCAAGGTCGCCGTGCGTCAGCAGCGGTCGAACGCCGCTCTCTGTTTTGTCACTCCGGTACTGCCGCAGGAGCTCCGGATGGCGCAGCGTCTCGCTGACGACCATCGCCTTGCCCTGCCCGTACTTCTCTACCAGTGCTTTCGCAGTGACGCGGCGACGCCCGTTCTTCAATAGCTCCACGAGGGCGGAGTTGGCGTTCAGCTCCACTTGGCGGAGGTGTGCCAAGATGTAATGGCGGTAGTACTCATCATAGTTGTAGGTCATTTCTCGCCGGACAATCGACTTCGGCACCAGCAAGAGCTTTCCGGCGTTCGTCATCGGCAATTCGACAAACCCCGAGTGCCATTCATGAGACCCGGGATCCCAGAGTGGGCCCGAGTCGACACCTGGTGTCATCTCGACACCGTGAAACGCGGCCTGCTCCTGCGTGTAACGAATCAAAGGCCCGCGGATCAGGTTGATCGCAATGTCCGAGACTTTGTCTGACGAGATCTGCGGCACCATCAAGATCGAATCTTCCAGATCCTCAAGAAGCCCAGTCTGAACAGCCTCGCTGTCCTTGAGCGCCTCCCATACATCGTGTGCCGACTCCCGCCCGAGCGCCCTCCCCCTGGAGCGATCACCGAGAGATAATCCGAGGTGGACCTCGTTCGGTTCTCGAAGTGCGGACAGAAGCGAACGCGCGCGCTCATGCCGACCGCCACGAATCTCCAGAAGGACGTGCCGAAAGAAGTTCTGAATGAGTGCCACGCACTCAGCGCCCCACGCGGTCGGAAGAAGCCGAAGGGCGCGCGGATCTACGAACAGCCGAAGATCGCCATGAATGTCCACGTCCACGAAGTCGAGGGACGGTTGAGAGCGGTTCAGATGGAAGTAGTCAGATACACGCATTGCCAGTCAGTTGCCCTACGTCAGAACCCGTACTTGTCTTTGCGCAACTTGAACGCCGCCTCCCCTCCTTCTGTGACCGCCGTGATCTCGCTCTTGATGACCGCGTTGTCGATTGCCCCGGTCACCTTGATCTGGCCTCCAGTCTGGTCGCCGGCCCTCACGTAGTCGCAGCACATCACCAACTCTGCATCGCCGTTCACTACGAAGTTCGCGCTATGACTGCTAAAGATGAGCTGCCGAGAGCTCTTCGATCGCCATATCTGTTGAACGATGTACGAGGTCATCTTGCTATCAACGTCGTCTTCTGGCTGATCGATGACGAGGGGTGCCCCGGTCTGGTTCAGTAGCACCGTAAGCAGGGCTGTTGCCTGCTGACCTGCGGAAGCGTCCGCAAACGCAATGAATTCGTTCGTAGACTTGTTGGTGCAATAGCGGAAGACGGGATTGAACTCCAGCTCCGCCAAAGAAAGGGTGAGCCAACGAGCCGAGTCGAACCCGGCAGCAAGCCGTTTCTTCTCGCTATCGACGAATCCGCAGCCGTTCATAACGGGTGTTGCTGGCAACTGCTTACTCTGCTCGCCTCCGTGGAGCGAGAGAGTCTCCAACTCGGCCAGGAGTTCACACCACGCCTTCATCGGGTCTTTTGACCTGAAGACGCACTGACACAAATCCTCGACCTTCTGCTCTCGGACGTTCAGCTTCGAGAAAGCGGTCTTGATCCCTTGCTTCAGCAGCTCGACGTCCACACCGCCGGTGACAGTGGCCTTTATTAGGCCGTCTGAGAGTCCAGAGAAGCGCTCACATTGCGCGTTCAACACCCCCAGCTTCTCGTTATGAAGTTCGATCCACCGCGTTCTTGCATCACCATAGGTAGCCTCTGCCCCAGCAAGGGTTGCCAGAACGCCGCGCCGCTCTAAGTCAGCCTTCTTCAGCTCAGCGACCCTCTTCTCGATGTTGCGGATGTCCTCCAATTGGCGTTGATTGGTCTTCGCCTTGGACTTCGCCTCCTCGTACCTGGCCTCGAAAGCCTCAATCGCTTTCTGCCAAGACCCGACTTCGTCCTCAATAGCCTTAGCCGCTACACTCTCGAACACGCCAGACAGCACCTTAACTTGAGCGTCGATCTCCGAGAACAGACCGCGGTACATGTTCCGAATCGATTCGACGAGTGTGGTGTTGTGAATCTCCTCGGCCGGGTCTCCGACCTTGCCGCCGCCTCCTTCTAGGCCTTTCACGAGCCCCCTGACGCGGTCGAGTTCCCCAGCGAGACCCTCAACGACCAAGACCTCGTTGTCGTACTTGGCCTTCTGACTGATCGTGTCCTGATCTTCCTTGGACAATCCCTTCAACGACTCTCTGAGCTTCGCCACCTGTTCAGCTAGAGAAGCGATCTCGACCCCATACTTTGCTGCTTCAGCCTCTAACTCTCTCTTGCGGACGAGGCTGCCGTACGCTGTCCGAATGACTGCGGCCGTGCTGTGTAACTCGGAACGAATCTTGTCGAGAGTCTGCTTCACAGGCAGCTCAACGAAACGCTTCAGCTCCTCGATCCTGACTCCCACGCTGCTGAGCTGTTTTTGGCTATATGCCTGCGCCGGAAAGAGGTTGCGTACTTCCTGCTCCGTAGCCGGCGCGAACTGCCCAGCACCAATCCTGAGCAAGATGGTGCTTGTCTTCGAGTTCCTCTTGATGATGTGCTCTACATCGTTCAACAGGAACGTCACGATCACCTCGCCGTCCACAGCCTTAAGCGTATCCTCGATCAGTCTTCTTCTCCTGACCTGAACGGATGCTGCATCGGACTCGGGGTCATCGACTGGTTGGTCACACAGCCCCCAACGCAAGTACTCGAGGATTGTCGACTTGCCGGTCCCCCGGCCGCCGATTACGGCGTTGTATTGCCGATTGAAGTCGACGTCGATTCTGCCAAGGAACTTCGAGTTGGATACGTTCATTGACGTAATCCAGAGCCCGGGCAGAATAGGTTCGTCCTGTGAGAGACGAGACTCCTTCGCGAGACACGCCTGGCGGAGCGCTTCTGCGGTCGGCTCGGACCATTTCACCCACGTGATGTGTTTGCCTAGGTCGGCATGGTCCCGCCGTCTGTTGTCGGATGCTTGAAATACGGCGATGGACTTGAAGCCATAGTCTCGGTTCTTTCCAGCCACTATGTCCGCGTTCCCCTTGCCGAACTGGCTCACCGAGCCGTCCACATATCCGCCCACGCACGGCATGGCTTTGTAGAAGTTCCCGAACCCTGAGCGAAGCAAGGTCCCGTGGCCGTTTTCGCTGACATTTGGAAAGACAATGTACCTACCGCGAATGTGCTGATGACTGTTCAGCGTCTCGTACAGCGCTCCAAGGTCTCCGACAACGTTTTGAGGAATCCGTTGCGGGTCTGCTTCCCGCGACTGAGTCGATGGTGCCGGCGCAATGGCCAAAGCTGTCAGTACGCTCTCCAGTAGGTTTTCCGGGAAGGCGGCATCGAGGATCAGGATGGCCTGACAGGCTGGCGCCGTCAGGGTCATCTCAATGCCAGGAAACACGACAATCCTGTCCTCCTCAGGCACCGGACGACCCTGGTCGTCCAGTTCGTCAAGTGCGGCTCGCCTCACGTACGGAAAGAAGGCTAGGTCGTGGTGGTCTGTTACCGCGATGGCTCCGAGGCCGAGCTGGCGGCACGCCAGGATCAACTCCTCGGCGTACGCCTTACGCTCCGCATCCGTGACAGCGTCGCCCCCGCTCCACCGCGTGTCCCGCGGAGTGTGCACCTGGAAATCACATTTGAAGAAATGCGCGCCTTTGTCCATGTCAGTAGTCCGTAGTGCGTGTCGAATCCGAAGAAGACGGAGGGCGGCGGCCTGGTCGACTTCTGCGCTTCCCGCTCGTCCGGGTCTTGCGATGTCCGATCTGATTCAGGCCGCGTCCGCTCGCGATTTGTGGCTTCTCGCTTCTGGCGGCCATAAGTCTGCTCACGAGCATGTCTCCGGACTCATAGTCGCGGCCTTCTTTCTCGGCCAGCTCCGCCTCGGTGGGAACGAGTTCGCCGCGAAAGGCTCTAGCCAGAAGGGAGGGCATCAGCTTCTCGACTTTCGCCTGGGCCGTGTTCAGCTCCGCTTCGATTCGATCGGCACGCTTGAATAGTGCGTGGAATCTTCGGACGATCTCACGCTGTTCCTCGATGGGTGGTAGCATGAACTCCAGCGCACGAAGCTCGTCGCTGTTAATGTTGTTGACACCACTCGTTGAGCGAGCCTCCAGCTCGACCTGTAGCCGCACGTCGTAGCTCCCGAGTACGAGGTTCAAGAACTCCGGGAGCACGGCCGTGTTCAAGGGCCGGAGTCTGATCAGATAGCCTGCGTAGGCGAAGCCCCGTTCCTCTTCACCCACGAGGGCTGACCGACCAACGAGCGAGACGCTCCCGTTCGATCGAATCACCAACACGTCGCCTGGTTCGAGGCGCAGTTGTTTCAGTTCTGCCGGCGGTAGCTCGGCATACTTGAGGTCGTCGTGGCTGATCTGTCCATTCGCGACATTCGGTATTCTCAGAACCGGGACACCGCGCTTCGCATACTCACACTTCTTCGATGTGCCGTACTTGAGGTTCTCGATCACGTCCGAAACGCAGACCTGCTTCCAACCCACCGGATTGTCGCCGTCCTCACGCCCCCGCTCTGCTCGCCAGTCGGCAGTAAGTCGGCCCGAGCAGGCCGCAGCCAAGACAGACTGGCGAAGACGTCTCAAGAGAGTGGAGATCGTAGCCAGGCGAGTCCGACTTCGTGCGATCTGCTTTTCAAGTGTTTCAATCCGCCGAGCCATCCTGCGTTGTTCGGCCAACGGCGGCACCGGCACGTCAGCCGCGTAGATGTCATCTCTGCTGATTCCTGGAATTGCCGACGACTTTTCCTGCTGACCTAGGCGCAATTCCCTGAGGCAGTAAGCCCAGAACTTACTCGGCCACTGCGTGCCAAGTCCGTCGATGTAGTAGGTCGTGTCAATTGGCCAGCAACTCGAAGCCGAGACGTGAACTGCCCCAACAGACCCCTTTCTGCCCACGATGATGGTCGTGCCGTCTGAAAGCGCGACGTCATGACGTCCTACCACTCCGTTTGAACCGTAGACGTCAACCTGTCCAACTCCACTGCGCTCTTCCTTGGGAAGACTTTTGCCGTACTTGAACTCAAGTAGTTGGCCCAACTTCGCCCACGCCCATCCCTCTGGAAGGTCGTCGTTCATCGCGATGAGTCCTCTCCTGTCTCGATGAGTGCGACAATCCCGCGGAGTTCTTTGATCACCGCCTCCAACTCACTCGCCGCTTCCGCGGCAAGCTCCTGGGGCTCGGGTAGTTCATCGCCGTCTTCAAGTGACTCGTCCTTCAGCCACGTGATATCGAGCTTATAGTTGCGCGCCTTGATGTCGGACAGTTCGAATCTCCGGCATCGTCCTTCCTCGCCGGTGTCCTTGCGCTTCGAGCGGCCGTTCGGGTCACCGCCGTACGCCTTCTCGAACTCGGCGAAGTGCTGCGGCACAAGCGGCCGGTCCTTCTTCGTGATCCCTGGGACATTGGACCGCGCGTCGAAGATCCAGATGTGCTCAGTCGGCAACCCCTTCTGGAAGAAGATGACGTTCGCCTTGACGCCCTGGCTGTACGGCGTGAACGTCCCGCGCGGAAGACGCAGGATCGTATGCAGGTTGCAGTCCTGCATGAGAATCTCGAACACCTCGCCGGCCTTGTCCTCGAACAGACAATTGTCCGGCAGCACGACCGCCGCCCGACCGCCGGGCTTGAGGATGTTCATCACGTGCTGGACGAAGTTGAGCTGCTTGTTGCTCGTCTCGATCGTGAAATCGTCACGCGTCGGCGCTTGGTTTGCGCCACGCGTGCCGAACGGCGGATTCGTAAGCACTACGTCGTAGCGCTCTCCTCGGTCAGGCTCATAGATGGTGTCGCCCAAGTAGATGTGCGGTTCGACACCGTGCAGATAGAGGTTCATCAAGGCGAGCCGCCTGGGACGCGCAACCAGGTCCTGACCGACGTAGGTCTTCGTCCGGACACGCTTCGCGACCGAGCGTTCGAGCGCTCCTCCCTTGGTCTCCTCCTTTAGCCACTCGTAGGCTGCCACCAAGAACCCGCCGGTGCCGCAGGCCGGGTCGCAAATGGTGAAGTCCGCATGAGCCCTGGGGTCTGGCTTCATGCACCGGACGATGGACTGAATCAGCACGCGCGGTGTGAAGTACTGTCCCGCCCCCTTCTTGCCCTCACTGGCCGCCTTCTCGAGAAGTCCCTCATACGCGGCGGCCTTGATGTCTACGCCCAAGCTGGTCCACTCGGTCTCGTCAATCAGGTTGACGAGCTTCTTTAGGTTGACGGGATTATTGAAACGAGACTGCGCCTCGGCGTAGATGTCGCCCAGGATGCCTGGGGTCTTGCCGAGTTTGCGCAGGATGTCGGTGTAGCCGTCCACAAGATCCGAGCCGCTCTTGTCGCGCAGCGTGGGCCAGGTGCAGCCTCTGGGCAGCTCGACGTCGCGCTCATCGGCCATCTTCAGGAAGAGCAAGAAGGTGATCTGCTCGATGTAGTCGCCGTAGTCCACCCCGTCGTGGCGGAGCGTGTGGCAGAACCCCCAGAGCTTCTGAACAACGTCACTCATGCTGCGATGGCCTCATTGAGACTGGCGAGCAGGTCCGACAACCTGCCGTTGAATACCCGCTTCGCGGCGCCCCAGCCCCCAGCGCTCT
>CALMMH010001072.1 GCA_937868145.1 uncultured Phycisphaerales bacterium | reverse complement strand
CGGACTACGAAAAGATCAAAGGCCTGACCTTCGCCACGCAGACGGCGGAAGACCGACGTCAGAGCCGCGCCAGTTGGACCAAGACGGACCTGATCTTCACGATCGTCGTCCTGGCCCTGATCCTGACAGCCTACATCTACTTCAGCGGCTGAGAAGACAGTGACTCGTGACCCGTGGCTCGTGACTCGTGGCACGTGGTCCGATTGAAGCAACCAGGGCTCCTGAATGCGAGACTCGCGTTCGGGAGCCCTTTGTCTTGGGGCCCACCCGAGCCACGGAACAGCAACCGCAGATGAACGCGGATAAACGCTGATGGCGAAGAAGACTGCCACTGGACGCGGTGTCTCGCCGCACAGATCAACCGCGAAACAGGCGAAATGGGCGAAAAGAACACCTTCTCGCGCGGAGACGCTGAGACGCAGAGGTAGGGTGGATTCTCAATCCACGCGTTCCCCGTTCGTAGTGACGCCGTGAGGCGTTATCTTGGAGCAGTGGCTCGTGACCGGTGACCCGTGGCTCGTAGGGGCGACGCATGCGTCGCCCTCGAATCGTTGCCGAGATGCGGGCGACGGAGAAGCAACCGCAGATAAACGCTGATGAACGCCGATGCGAAGCCGGATAGTCAATAGGAAATCGTCGATAATCGATGCAAAGACCTGATCGGGGGCGAAAATCTGGATTCCCCGAGACGGCAAGAGGAACGCGCCTGCTGACGCCGCCCGTGGAGGTCGTCTGGTTTCTTTTCTTCATTTCGCCAGAAAAACACTTTACTCGCGTATATCGTAGGCTATACTGTAATGTAAAGAATCCGAATAGTGCTCGTCAGGAGGTTCGGACCGAAAGGCTGCTTGGTAACCAGCCGGATTTGAGGTGCGCCTTCTGATGTTCCGCCGAAGAGTGGCGGCGGCTTGGTCTTTGCAGTTGCAGAGTCCCGAGTCCGTTGGTAGGATTGCCAGAACATCAGTAAGGAGGCCGAGAAATGGCTGATTCGGTGCCGTTCGCCGAGGTCCTGGATTTCTTTGAATCCAGGGGCTGGAAGCTGCAGAAGATTTGGGAGCCGTACCGGGTGTTCATGAAACCGGGCGAATTGCCGTTTCTGATCCCCGTGCACGAGCAGAGAGTGAGCGTGGAATATGTCCGTAAGATCGAAGCATTCTTCCGGGAACGGGAAAAAGACGAAAACTGATCCGGCGGCCCCTTTCGCGCCGTTGGTCCTCGAAAAGGCCCGCGAAATCGCCTCCGGCTACAAGCTGACGATCGAAAAGAGCGATCGCCTCGGCTACATCGGCTCGTCCGTCGAGCTGCCGACGGTCTTCGCCGACGCCGACACGCCGCAGAAATGCTACGAGGCCACGCTGGAGGCTCTGAGCGTGGCGGTCGCCACAATGATTGAGGCCGGCCAGACTCCGCCGCAACCCGCCGCGTTCATGAAACGCACCACCCAGGTCAACGTCCGCCTGACGCAGGAGGAAAAGACGATGATCGCCAGCGCCGCCACGCGAGCGGGTTTCAAAGGCCTCGGCGATTACATCCGAACGACGGTCCTCCGCGGCTGCCTCTCGAACAGCCAGGGTTCCGCAAAAAGCCTGCCCTCGACCCGATCGGGGGCGGGAATCCAGATCCGCCGATCCGGCAAGAGAAATGCGCCTCGTGACGCCGCTAAAGCGTAATCGAGTGCCTGACCCCGGAAATCCCTCTACGGGGAAGACCGCTGGATAGGCGTCGGTCTTCTGAAGCATATTGTTGCTGTAGTCGTTTACGTCGAGTGGGTGGACGAGGAAACGATTCGAATCATCTCCGCCAGAAAGGCGACGGGCTATGAAAAAGACCAATACTACAAAGGCATCTCGCACTGATTGGGAAAGACTCGCGGCCAAGCCGGACGCCGAGATCGACACGTCGGAGATCCCGGAATTGGACAAGGACTTCTTCCGGCACGCGGAGGTCCGCATGCCCCAGGCCAAACAGATGGTGTCCCTGCGTCTGGACAGCGACGTGCTGGACTGGTTCAAACGCCAGGGCAAGGGCTATCAAACGAAGATCAACGCCGTCCTGCGAGCGTACGTCGAAGCCCATAAACGTTGACCGCAGGTTCCGTATCCTGCTGCGTATTGTAGGGGCTCTTTGCCCGTGCCGCCCGCCCCCTCGCCGTTCCCGCGAAAAGCCTGCCCTCGACCGGATCGGGGGCGGAAATCCGATCCGCCGAGCCGGCAAGAGGAACGCACCTCCGACGCCGCTAAAGCGTAATCGAGTGCCTGACCCCGGAAATCCTCGGGTCTTCACGGGAATGGCTGCACCATTCTCACTTCGTATCGGCCAACAACAAAAGGCTTGTCGCCTGCGGAAAGCTTCGGGGCGGGCCTGAGGTCAACGTGAAGGGACTTCTTATAAGCCTCAAGCTGTGGCGGATTGCAGAGATACGGGTAGATAGCTTCTGCGGCGGTCTTCTCACAGGCATAAAACCTTGTTGTCGAGCCGACTGATTCCTTTTTCCCGTCGGGGCCGAAGACCACCAGATGTTCGACAAATCCTTGCCGCAAGAAGACCCCAAGAATGTGCAGGTCAGTGACAGGAACACCGCAGCAAGTGAACCCCACTCCAAAAGACGAGTTCACTATTACCAGCGGTTTTATGACCAACGTTGATGGCTCTCTTGGAATGTCGAGCAGCTCCACGAGCTTGGCTCGATGCTTATCGGCAAAACGGGCCTTCCGTTCTGCTTGGTGGGCAGCCTCTTCGAGTGTGTCATAGTAATGTCGGAAGTCCATGGGTTCCGACGGGAACAGAAGGCATTTTGCCTCTGTCACTAAGAAGGTATCGCCAATCCACAGCAGGAGATCGATTTCTTCTTCTTCCTCTCCTTCGCACAACGTAACATGATCTCGATGAATGCCCGCGTTTTTGAGAGTTCTGCTCCTTTGGATTACATCCTTGATTCGCCGGCGGCACTCGACTTCGAACTCAGGCCCCTTCCTTGAGATATCAAGGCCGCCCCGAACCATAAACCGCTCCAGAGTGCGGAGGAGATTTGTGTGCAAGACAACACTCAGCACGAGCGCATATCTGTCGCTTTCGATCAATACAAGCGGTGCATCCCACAACTCATTACGAGGAGATGGAGTGAAGGTGAAGAAGTCAATTAGCCGATTCGCCACCTCTGACGATACTCTCAATGCTGAACAAAACAGGTTAGCCAGTTCCGCGCGTGTAATCACCGGGGCAAACTGGACTAATCCCTCTACCGTCGTTACACCCGTGTCTGTTGGTAGATGCAGTTCTTGTGCCTCGCCGAGAGCACGTAGCACCTCCCACGCATCCAAGAGTTGGCGAAGAGAGATATTGCCGACGCGTGGAAGAGGGCTCTCCAGGATGTTCTCGTAGTATTCCTCGCGGGCAATCGCCTGATGAAGAACGGATAGGGATGGTAGATCATCTTCGATCGTTTTGTAGCGGACCATGTACTGTCTGCCATCTCCGGATCCTTCAATTGTGATGATGGGTCTACGCGACAGGTCTTCCTTTTGGTCAACAGTCAGATGGAGACGCCACCCGTTGATGACATGTAGGGTTGCCTCAAAGAGAAGGGACTCACGACGATAATCCGAAATCGCACGATTTGCCGCAAGGCTGTCCTGAACCGGGAGAACCAGTGAGTATGTTGCCTTCTCTAAGATTTCCCATCCATGCCAGAGAAATTCAAGCCACAAGCGTTCGATACAGTCGTAGTACTGGCCGAGAATGATAGATCCGATGAAACGTGACAAGACTTCATCGTCCGGCCGAGTATCATCCGAACGCCTATTTTCGCCTCCTTCGGAGACAAACGAGATTGGAAAGCGAGCACCGTCTACGGAAGCGGTCAGAATGCTATCTGCATCAAGAGGCGTACCAAGGACGTTGTCGACGAACTTCCTGTCCAGGAATGTTTGTACAGAGACCGGGGTACCAGGTGAAGACTCACCGGTCGAATCACTTGTACTTAGAACGCGATCTGTGCGGTTCAGAAACGCCACCACCATACGAAGAGTGGTGGCCCTGTTGAATTGTAGAAGGTCGCGTGCCTGCAGTTGTGTTCTGACGCTATCGAGTTTCGTGTAGACCCACTTGCCTGCTTCGTGTAGTTTCTTGGCAGCGTCTGTGCGGTCTCCACTTTCGTTCATTGCACGATCCCAGTCTGAGAGCGTGAACCTTCGTTGGGTCGGGTGACGAACTGCTCCATTCCTCACACTATCGACGAACGATATATGCATCGAAGTTTTCCCGATCTCGTTGGAGGTGCGGG
>CALMMH010001071.1 GCA_937868145.1 uncultured Phycisphaerales bacterium | reverse complement strand
GCAAGCCCGCTTCGCCGAGCCCGGCCTGCACGGCCATTGCATAGTCGTTGGTCTTTTCGCTGATCGGCAGCACCCTCACCTGTTCGGGAGCCAGCCACAGAGGCAACGCCCCGGCGTACTGCTCGATCAGGATGCCCATGAATCGCTCCAGAGAGCCCAGAACCGCCCGGTGGATCATCACCGGCGTCTTTTCCGTGTTGTCCTCATCGACGTAGCTGAGCTCGAACCGCTGGGGCATCGAGAAGTCAAGCTGGATCGTGCCGACTTGCCAGGACCGGCCGATGCAGTCCTTGACGTGGAAATCGATCTTCGGACCGTAGAAGGCCCCGTCGCCCTCGTTGATCCGGAACGAGATCTTCTTGTGATCCAGGGCCGCTTTCAGAGCGTTGGTGGCGGTCTCCCAGATCTCGTCGGAACCGATGTGCTTCTCGGGCTTGGTCGACAGCTCGATCGCGAAATCGGCGAAGCCGAAGGCCTTGTATGTCTCGAAAATCAGGTTGATGACGCCGATGATCTCGGACTCGATCTGCGACGGCATGCAGTAGATATGGGCGTCGTCCTGAGTGAACTGGCGGACGCGGAACAGGCCGTGCAGCACGCCGCTGGCCTCGTGCCGGTGCACCATGCCGAACTCCGCCATGCGAAGCGGAAGCTCTCGATACGAGTGCCGGGTCGTCTTGAACTGCAAGCAGCCGCCGGGACAGTTCATCGGCTTGACCGCATAGGCGATCTCGTCGATCTTGGTGAAGTACATGTTCTGTTTGTAGTTGTCCCAGTGGCCGCTGCGGTGCCAGAGTTCCTCGTTGAGAATGATCGGGGTCCGGATTTCTTTGTACCCGTACTTGCGGTTCATCTGCCGCATGAAGTCGAGCATCTCGTTCCAGACGGTCATGCCCTTGGGGTGCATGAAGGCGAAACCCGGGCCCATGTCGCTGAAACTGAACAGATCCAACTGTTTGCCCAGGACCCGATGATCGCGCTTCTTGGCCTCTTCCAGACGGTTGAGATACTCGTCGAGGTCTTTCTTGCTCGCCCAGGCGGTGCCATAGACCCTCTGGAGCATTTTTTGCTTGGCGTCGCCGTGCCAGTAGGCCCCTGCCACCGACATGATCTTGAAGGCTCCGACCTTGCTGGTCGCCGGGACGTGCGGCCCGCGGCACAGGTCCTGGAAACCGTTGTCTCCGTGCGAGTAGAAGCTGATCACCTGGCTGTCGACCCGCTCGATGTTGTCGGTTTTGTACTTGTCGTTCCGCAGCTTCTCCAGGGCCTCCTGCCGGGACAACTCCTTGCGGACGAAGGGCTTGTTGGCTTCGACGATCTCCTGCATTTTGGCCTCGATCCGCGGGAAATCGTCCGGGCGAATCGGGTCGTCGAGATCGATGTCGTAGTAGAAGCCGTCCTGGACGGTCGGCCCGTAGACGAGCTTGGTCTGGGGCCAGAGGCCGCAAATCGCCTCGGCCATGACGTGCGCACAGCTGTGCCGCATCAATTCCAGACCCTCTTTATCCTTGGACGTGACAATCTGGACGCGCGGATTGCCCGTAATGGGCGAGTTTAGATCCACCAGTTTTCCATCGATTCTCGCAGCCACGGCGGCCTTGGCCAGCCCCGGGCCGATCTTCTCGGCGACTTGTTTGGCAGTGGCGCCCTCGCCGACTTCCAGGGTGCTGCCGTCCGGTAGTGTAATCGTTGCCATACATCCTTCCAAAATCGCGCGTCTCTTATGCCTTTCCCCGAATATACTGGACCTGCCTCCAAAGTCAAGTATCGTCCGAATCCTGGATCGATGCGACAATTCGCCGAGAGTGGTACGTCGGCCCTCCGACCTTGTGCAGTTGAGGCCCCAAGACTTAACTGTCTTCTTTTCAGCTACTTACGCCACGATTGTCCCGCAGAGACCTTGGCCGTGCCACTTTTCGACGCTTCCCTGTTGTTATAGGACGAATCCCTGGTATAATGGGGGTTGTTGGAGAGCATGTGTGTGGAGATAGGCAGGCATGAAGGGAAGCCAATGGATGCGAATTTGGTGCTTCTCAGTAAGAATGGATCACAAAAGGTCTTCGCTCTGCCCAAGCCTGTAATGATCCTGGGTCGACGGCACGACTGCGATTTGCGGATTCCATTGCCGATCGTGTCGCGGAGACATTGTCAGTTGAGCGCGAACGCCCAGACGATGAAGCTTCGCGATCTGGGCTCCCGGTCGGGCACTTTCCTCAACAACAAGCAGGTGGAGCCGGAAAAGGATATTCCCCTTAAGCCGGGCGATTACATCCGCATCGGACCGCTGACGTTCGTCTGTCAGATCGACGGCAAACCCGCCAAGATCGCCCCGCCGCCGAAGAAGTCCGCGACGCAGGCCCCGGCCGCCAAGGCCAAGCCCAAACCCAAACCCCAGAAGCCGCCGGTCCCAAAGCCGGATGAGGATTTGGACGCCGAACTCGACAAAGAGCTGAGCGGGATAGCCGACGACGACCTGGACGAGAAGCTCAGCGACGAGCTGGACGACTTGGACGTGTCGGACAGCTTCCTCAATCTGGACGAACTCGACGGCGATCTGGAAGACTCCAAAGGCGTCTGATCTCACACCCGCGGTGCAATCAGGACTGCGGCTTTTTCGCCTGCTCGCATCTGGGCCGCCCCGACGCGTCGCGAGGCTTCAGACAAAGGACCCTGCGAACCGCTCTGGAGACTCTGTTGTTCGGATGCTTGTCGGTCCATTTCCAAAGCTTCTCCTCCAGAAGGATCCTCAAGCCCAGGAATTCCAGCCCGATCAGGATCAGCCACGAGCCGGGCGACAACGGCGTCAACAAGGCGGCAAGTCCCAGGACCACCAGGACCACGCCGACAATTCTCTTTGTCACCGTCTTCATGCCGGTCTCCCGGACGGCCGCCGGCTCGCGACAGCCGGATTACTATCCCCCCTGCCGACGAGCCAGGATGGCCTCGATCTCGTCCATGGTCCGGTTCATCACGGCCATGGTCTTCTCGAACGGCTCGGCCGTCGTCATATCGATACCCGCTTCTTTCAAGACCGTGATCGGATAGTCCGAGCCGCCGGCCGAGATGAAACGCAGATACCGCTGGGCGGCGCTTTCATCGCCGCGGAGCGTCTCCTCGGCCAGCGCCGTCGCCGCGGTGAACGACGTCGAATACTGATACACGTAGAAATTGTAGTAGAAATGGGGTATATAAGCCCACTCCACGGTGTACAGGTCGTCGATTTGGCAGACCCCCTTGTCGTGCCCGTAGTACTCCTTCAAGATGTCGCCGTAGAGCTTGGTGAACGCGTCGCCGGTCAGGGGTTCGCCCCGCTCGGCCATCTCGTGCATCCGCAACTCGAACTCCGCGAACTGCGTCTGGCGAAACACGGTCCCCTTGATCCCGTCGAGGTAGTTCATCAGCAGCGACAGCCTCGTGTCGTCGTCCTTGATTTCCCGCAGCATTTTGTGGATGAGCAGCGTCTCGTTGAACGTCGAGGCCACCTCGGCCACGAAGGTCGAGTACTCCGCCAGCGGAAAAGGCTGCGTCTTGTTCGCGTAATAGCTGTGCAACGCGTGCCCCATCTCATGGGCCAGCGTGCTGACGTCGTCGTACTGGCCGTTGAAGTTCAACAGGATGTACGGATGCACGTCGTACGCGCTGCCGTTGGAGTAAGCCCCGGACCGCTTGCCGGGCGTCGGATAGACGTCGATCCATCGCTGCGCGAACGCGCTCTCCGCAGCCTTGCGGTACTCCGGCCCCAGCGGCTGGAGTGAGTCCAGATACAGATCCCGGCCCTGGTCGATTGTGTACTTCAGATCGAGCCCTTTAACCACCGGCGCGTACAGATCCGAGTACTTCAGCGTGTCCACGCCGAGCATCCGCTGCCGAAGGCGAAGATACCGGTGGAAGGTGTCCAGATTGTTCCGCACGTTGCGGATCAGGCTGTGATAGACCTCGACCGGGATGTTGTTCCGGTCCAGGGCGCGATGCAGCGACGACTCGTAGTTCCGCGACCGCGTATAGAAAATGTGCGTCTGCAAGTGCGAATAGAGCTGGACGCCGAACGTCTGGCGAAACTTGTTGATCGAAGTCCAGAAAGCCTGGAAGACCGCCTCGCGGTCCTGGCGATTGGGCGAAGCCCGGTGCAAAGCGTAGCCGGACTTGTTGAGCGTGGCGACCGTACCGTCGTCGAGCGTGATCTGGGGGTACGGCATCTCCGCGTTGCTGAAGACCGTGTAGACCGAGCCGGGACCGTCGGCCATTTGTCCGGTCCGGGCCAGGATCTTCTCCTCCTGCTGCGAGAGCGTGTGCGGCTTGGCGCGGAGCACGTCCATCAGGTACATCCGGTAGACCTTCAGTCCGGGCTCGTCGGCAATGAACTTGTCCACGGTCGCCGGCTCGAGCGTGACCAGCTCGGGCTCGATGAACGAGGCCCGCGTGTTGTACTCGGTGATGAGCTGTTCGACTTCCTGCTTCATGGCCAGGTACGTCGCATCGCGCGTGTCCTGGTCGGACTTCATCGAAGCGTAGCTGTGCAGACGTCCGAAGGCCTTGGACCTCTCGCTATTGAGCGTCAGACAGGCGAGCAAGGACGCAGGCGAGTCCGTCAGCTTCCCCTTGTACTGGAGAATCTCATCCAGCCGGCCGGCCACTTCGCTCTTCGCCTGCCGCCAGACCGCATCGGAGGAATAGAGGTCCTCCAGCCGCCACTGCTGGGCCGTCGGAATCTCCGTCCGCTCCTGCATCTGCCCCCGACCGCTTTCCGCAAACGAAATCGCCATCATCATCGAAACACCCACTATCCACCGTCGTCTCATTTCGATTCCTTCTTTCAACACAACGTACTGCCGCTCAGTCTGATCCTAGCTGACTATAAGCAATTGGGCATCCTAAGGTTCGGCCCGCAACCGCGTCAAGGCCCTTCGCCGCTCCGCCGTCGCCAGGGTGTCCGGGCAAACTGGCTTCGTTTCGCAGGATCGACCGTGAAGCGTGAAGCGTTTCGGCCGCAGCCTGCGTCTCAGGTTCCTCCTCGTTCGTAGTGACGCCGTAAGGCGTTATCTTCTCTTCGAGTTTCAAGTGGGAACTGGGAAGTTCCAAGTGTGAAGTTTGAAGTGGGAAGTCAGAGCCGTCGTCCGCGACTCGACACTCCGTGCGTGGCGTCGGCTCTGCGCCAAACGAAGCCAATTTCGCCGAGGTCGCGGGTTCTCGATCGACTGCGGGGTCGCCCTTCGAACGCGGGGTGAGGACCGTATTGACCTGATTGACCTTGTTGACCTC
>CALMMH010001070.1 GCA_937868145.1 uncultured Phycisphaerales bacterium | reverse complement strand
CCGCGCTTCGCTCTGTCTCCGTAGAAATTTGATATTTCATATCGAACACTCCGCTCAGTCCGTCCTTATTCTGCCGTTGCGTGTTGCCATGCCTGCTTCGATCAGCGCATTTTGCATCTTCTGGTCCAGCTCGCTCCACGGTCGAACGTGACCGTGAAAGATGCGCGCCGGTCCACCGAGGCCAGATCGCCCAGGATGAGTCTCGTCGAATACGACAAAATGACCTGTGTCGTAGTCGATGCCAACTTGTCTCTTTCCCACGGCCACGGACACATCGAGCGCTTCTTGACCATGCACCGGTCCAGGACTTACCCCAGGACGGGGCGTCACGCCAACGGGGTGCTTTGGGTTTGCCTCGAATTCTAAGCGTCGCATCGCGCCGACGCTCCCGGGCACTTCCCCCGCTGTGTGGGGCACTTCTTGCCTTTTCGCCCTGATGGGCAGCCCCGCCCCGGAGATCAGCCACTGATACGCCCCCAGAATAACCTGAACCGTCCTCGGATCAACAAGTCCGGTCGCCTCCGCATACCGCATGGCCCCCTGCCGCACCAGCGCGGGGTCCTCCGTCACCCCGCCCAGAACGATCTCCCCCAGCCCGCGCGCGCCCCCCGTGAGATTCCTCTGGATCTCCTCATCTTGCTGCTGCCGAGCGCCCTGGTCCGGATCAAACCCCATGTACCCGGCGTTCGGCCCCGACAGATCGGGGTTCGCATAATCATACGCCTGCGGCGCCCCAGAATCCTTGTTCCCCGCTCGACTCACCTGATCCGAATCCCGCGGGGGCCGCCCATCCACCCAGGGATCCCGCTCCGGAATGCGCGCCCCAATCACCTCGATCGTGTCTTCGACGCCCGGCCCATAAATCTTGACCAGCTCCGGATCCGGCTCAAACCCCGTGGGATCCACATACTTCAGCGGGCTATTCAGCGCATAGCTGTAGGGATTCCAGCTCTGACTGAACCTCGGGTACGACACAAGCGGATCCGTCGTCAAGAACCGCGCGAGCCGCGGATCCAGAATCCGCCCCTTCATATTCACGAGCCCGACGTCGTCCTCGTCCTCGTGCCCGGTATACCCGCGCGTCGTTCCCCGCGAAGCGCCGCTGAGCGTCTTCTCCGTCCAGTCGGGGTTCCGCCGCGCGCCGAAGGCGTCATAACTCCGCCGCTCCAGAATCGCCCCGGCGCCGTCCGTCACCTTTTCCGTGGAGCCAAGGTGATCCACATGGAGGTAGGCCCGCGCGCCCGGCGATCCGATCGGATCCTGGCTCTTCCGCGTCACCACGGCGACAACGCGCTCGTCCGATCTCACCGCGTAGCGGTGTTCGACGGAGCTTGGCGCGGCCAGGGAAGTCACCCGCTCGTAATCGCCGAAGTACAGCGTCTCGTCAACCGTCGTCGTCTTCCGGACGCGCGTTTGGTCGCCGTCGTACTCCAGCGTGGTCTCGGCCCCGTCGGCCTTGCGCGTGTATTTCGAGGGCAAATCGAACGGCGTGTAGGCGATCGTCAGGTCGGGCCGCTCGATCTGATTGCCGACTTTATCGTATCCATACATCCCAGCGCCCGCGGACACGACGGCGTGGGGATGCTCGGGATCGTACGCGTAGGCCCCGACGTCGGACTTCGTGTCGATGTTGCCATTGGCCTTGTACGTCACCGCCTGGTCGCAGGGGCACGTGCTCCCCGGTCCCGCAATGCACAACGTATCGAGCCGGCTGCACTCGAGTCGGTCCAGCGCATCGTACACAAAGCGCTCGCCGAGCGGGAGGCCGTTCACAGGCTGAAGCCCGTCGACGCGGCTCTTCATGTTCAAGCGGTCGTCGTAGGTGTACCCCAGATCCTGCACGGTCGTCGTCACGTGCATCGGTGAGCGGGCGGTCGTGAGAAGATGATGTAAGGTACTCTTCTCCGGTGAGTAAGCCCGAGTCGTGAGCAGCGTCCCTCCGTTCATCTGCTCCTGCGTCGTTTGCCCCGCCCCGTTGATTTGCTTCAGCTCCCAGTAAGGCGGGCTCGCCGGATTCATGTCGTCCTTGACGCGAAGCAGGTGGCCATAATTGTCGTACTCCCGGCGCACGCGGAACGCCTGCCCGAGCGCGGGAGCTGGATAGGCAATCGTCGCGAGCCGCCCGTACGCATCGTAGCTCAGCGTGGTCGTCAGCGAATCGGCGCCGGCCGTGAGCTGCACGGTCTGGACTTGGCCGAAGCCCCCATAGGTGTAGCTCTTGGTGATCCCGGCCGGGCTGATGACCTTGGAAAGCCGCCCTTTGCCCTGGTGCAGATTGTCATAATGCCACGTCGTTTGCCCGGCTTCGTCGCTCTTGACGACCATGCGCCCGAGCACGTCATAATCATACGACTCGGTATGCTCCGCGTCGGTGAGCCCGATGCGCTCGCCGAAGCCGTCGTAGACACTCCTCGTGATCCCGCGGTCCGGATCAACCTCTTCGACGACGCGGCCAAACGCGTCGCGCTCGGTCGTGGTCGGGGTATTCCCGGGCGGCCTCACCGTGCGCAGCCCGCCAAAGTAAGCATAAGAGTAGAAGGTCTTCTGCCCGAGCCCATCCTCGATCTCCGTCGCTCGGCCCCAGGGATCTCTCGTGGTGACCGAGTACGTGCCAGGCGCCGTCGTCGTCACCGTGGTGCCCGCGTAGCTGTACCGGGTCGTGGCCTTCCACGGCGTCTCCACCGACAGCACGCGGCCCAGGTTGTCATACGCGTACGTGGTCAATCGCTTCGCCCCGCTCGGGTCTCCCTGCACATGCGGCGTGGAGCGGCGTTCCACGCGCCCCAGGAAGTCGTACTTGATACTCTGCTCGATGATCGCGTTTGCAGCGCAAACTCCCGCGTCACTGCACGTGGTGACTTCAGGACTGCTCGGCGCCTTTGTCCAGGAGCGCACCGGGCGCCCGAGGTTATCGAGATCAGCCCCGCTCATCCCCAGTTGCCAGGCGACCGTTCTGGTATGGAGCGTCCACCAGCTCCCGTCGGGCCCACCGTCCTTGAGCCGCTGAAGCGGAAACACGGTCGTCGTGCCATCTGGACGAGTCTCCCGCGTCGTCCGCCCGAAGACATCGTGCTTCCACCGGGTCTGAAGACCGTTGGGATCTTGAACCACGATGGGAACGCCGAGCATCTTGTCGTACGCGACGTACGTAAAATGCCTGGCCCCGTTGCCGAACACGAATGGAAACGTCCCGTCGCTGTCGTAGCCGACGCACGCCGCGCGCTCGTGCCCGTCGATGTGATCATGGGCCCTGACATTCGTCACGTTGCCAAAGACATCGCGCGTATACGTGGTCGTCGCCTGCAACGGCAGCGGCGTACTCGCGGCCGGATCCCCGCCGCGAGTGGTCTCGGTCACGACCTCGCCGTCGTACGCGTAAACGCGGTCCGTCGCCCGACACCGGCTGGACGACTCAAGCGAGCTGACCTTGCTGCACACCGTCTCGTTCGTCACCTCGCCGAGTCGCCAGGCCAGCAGATCGTTCGCGACACTGCGCGACGTGGTTCGCACATCGTCTACGCCCAGCGTCGTACTCGTCTCTTTCAGCACGTTGCCAAAGAGATCGACGTCTCCCGCAGCACTCCTCTCCGTCGTATCCAGCACATTCCCCGGCGTGAGGACATCGAGCGCCGCGCTCTTCACGAACGCAAGCAGGCTCGGCGGCCCCGCCAGATCAGAAGAAAGCTGGTCCACGTCGCGCGTATGCGTCGTCTGCACCAGCGTGAAATAAGTGGCCTTGTCGTTCGTGTGTACCACAGCGCGCGTCCGATCGACGAAGTGCATCCGCGTGACGAGGAACGGATTGCCCGGCAGATCCGGAACCCAGCTCCACGCGTGTGCGACCTGATGCGCAAAAGGGTAGGTCGTTTCCTCCCGCGTGACGTTATCGTACAGCTCACTATGCCCGGCGTGCGTGTCCTCATCCAGCGTGGAATGCTCTCGCCCAGACCGGCAAACCCGTTCTGCGTGGGATTCCAGAGCTGAAGGCGCCACGATCCCGTCGGATGCTCCCCGAGCGCAAGCGGCGCTTGGTCCTCGCACGTGATCACATCAAGCACGCCGTCGCCGTTCATGTCCGCGTACAAGACTCCACCGTTGAGATTCCCGTGCCCAGGCAGCGGCGTTGCGACCGACAGAGCCGTCGACCACGGCGCATTGAACCTGCTCGCCAGGTCCTGGTTGAACGTGGTCAACGCCAGGATATTCGCTGAGCCGGTGGCCGGCGCGGGATCGTTGTACACGAGATCGGTGCGACCATCGTGGTCGATGTCCATCGGAACGAGGGTGAACGCCTGAAATCGAAACGTCGACGGCGTGGGATCCCCGAAGTGAAACGGAACGTCTGTCTGGCCCCAGAGATCCAGCGCTCCGAGCTTCCCGCCCAGGTTCTTCGCCACCTTCCACGTGGAGATCGGTACCGCACCCTGCGTGAAATGCGCCTGAGAAACCACGAGATCGCTCAGCCCATCGCCCGTCACATCCGCCAGCAGCCATTTGGACGACGGATCCGCCTGCCCCAGCGGGTAAGCGATTCCAGTATCGACCTCGTTGAACCCATGGCCAGGCGGATCCAGCCAATCAAGGCGCGTCGGCGGGCGGCACGCCGTCACGTTCGCTCCTGCGCACTCCGACACCTTTTCGATCCGCGTCCGCCCATTCTCGCCCGCGCCCCACGTGAGCTCATAGCTCCGCACCGGAGCATCGTTGAGGCCGAGCATCCGGATCCGGAACACCCGCGGCGCGTGGCGTGTCTCCATCCCGCCGGTATACGCCGTCACGTGCGAGGGCCAGTCCAGCGTATCGAACACCACCGCGTGGGTCGGCGCAATCCACGCGCCTGCGTCATTGCCAGTATAGTCAATCCGCAACGGCACGTGAGCCAGCGTGTGGCCGTCCCCGTGTACCTCGCGGTCGTTGCGATAGGCATACGTGATCGTGTTGGCGTGCCGGTCGAGCTCCCGCGTCACGGCCCAGGCGCGGACCACACCCTTCTTGCCCATGACGCGCCCATTCGCCGTCCCCGCGTCTTCGCCGTACTCGAGGGTCCGCCCCGCTTTCGTTTCGACGGTGAACCACTGCGGCCCGAGCGCCGGATCGGATCCAAACGCGTACACCCGCCGGAAGGTATCGGGGAACGTGCGGTATTCACCGAGAGGCACACCGTACCTCGAACGCCCATAGCCGGTCCTGGCGACAGGCACCAGGCGAAGCCCATCCAGGCAAAAGTTATCCTCCTGGTCGTAACGCACGCCCCGGATCCGGTTGTCTTGCGCGAGGTTGCTGGCGCAGCGCGTGATGGACGACAGCCCCGAGAGGGCAAAGCCCATCCCGAAAGGCCCCTCGCTGGAGTTGCTATCGTAGACAAGCGCCAGGTGCGGCTCCATCCCTTGCCGCCCCGGCGGAACGTTGAGCGTCAACGAATAGAGAGCTTCCCCCGTGCTTGCGACCGAGAACGCATCGGGGATCTTGCCCACCCGGGCCAACGTGGGGTCCACCCCCTCGTGTCCCTCGTTCTCGTGCTTCAGCGGGTTCTTCGCGGGGCAGGTGAGGCCACGAAGAACAGGAGGGTAGCTGTCCAGAAGACTCGTCTCGTCGGGCATGGCCGCCGAATCGGCGGAAGGCACGAGGCACAAGGCCACGCCAAGCAGCCGCCGCAGGGCTGAGCGCAGAGGGGGAGTCAAGATCATGCCTGGTACGCGAAAAAAACCTCGTGCCCGCGCCGGTGTCAACGGGCAATCTTCCCCTGCAACCCTTATTCAAGTTACCTGGGTTCGGACACCCCCCCAGGAAGCTGGCTTTCCGGAATCCCACCCACCGCGAGATTTTCAGGACATCACCGAACAGCCATGACCTCGCTCTCGCCGAGGCCAGTCCCGATCCGGATTGTCCTTGGAAAGCCGGAACAAGAAGGAGCGCAACGGGCCGCCAGCCGAGCCCGAGCACGCCGAGCACGCCGGCCGCGGTCGGGAGGTGCCTTCCGGGACGCCCCCTGGCGCCAGTGAGGCCGCGCAACTGCTGCTGCAGGACGCGGCAAGGGCCGAGACGACAGCGCCTTCTCTGGAGGCGAACGACAATGCACCGCCCGAGGCGAGCGCGGCGTCGAAC
>CALMMH010001069.1 GCA_937868145.1 uncultured Phycisphaerales bacterium | reverse complement strand
TTGACGACCGCCATGCCCCAGTACCCTTCATTGAGCAGGGACACTGTGCCTTCCACCCGCACCCGCAGGCTCCGGCGGTTCATGGGGGTCAAGGGCTGTCGATCGTCGATCGCCATGTCGCCCTGGCCGTCCAGCTTCCAGAAATCGGGGTTCTGGGAGTCCTCGAACGAGCGGTTGCGCACCAGCTCAGGGTAGATCCCGCCGTCCGCCGACAGGTTGATGTCCTCGAAGAAGATGCCCCAGAGCAGAGGACTGACTTTATGTCCCGGCTTGTTCGCCTGCACGGTGATGGAGGCGCCGCCGGACGGGTTGCCCAGACAAACGCCCAAAGACGAAATCGCCAGAACGATCCCCGTCGCAAACGCGACCCTGTTTCTGAACCTCATGATGCTCCTTTCAAAGTCAGCCTCGTGGCTCCCACGCCATTCACGCGAAACGGCAGTCTATTCTGTGGCATGCGGCCCCAAGAGTCAAGCGAGGAGGAGATGGCGAAAAAGGCAGGGCCGTTCTTGCGATCGCGGAGGAAACGCCCTCGGGAGAGGGAAACGACCGCCGGCTATCCTTCCGCCTTCGTGTGCGACTAGATTTCGTGGGGTCGGCGTCTTCCTTGAGGGTGGCAGCCTCAAGCCCTCAGGGCTTGGGGATGGCCTCGCCTTCTCTCAGATCAGAATTCCGTTGACACCGCCGATTCCGATATGTATCATAAACCATAATTCCAGGAGCGACGGAAGAAAGCCCGCGTGCGAGCGCCGGCGGCTTGTCAAGGCGGATCCTGATCCGCCCTTGTGAAAACGGAAGGGAGAAATCATGGCCAAGTCGGATTGCTGCTTCAATTGCGTGTACGCCTGGCGGGACCTGGGCCAGGCGATGATCACCCTGTCCTTCGGCTTCCCCGGCCGGCCGCAATGCGCCAACCGGCCGGGCCACTACGGCCTGCCCACGGCCACCCTGATCGGCAAGGTCTGCGTGAACTATCGCGCCAGGCCCGCCGAGCCCGGCGCCGACGCCAAACGCATCATCCTGACCAACGGCATGGTCGCCTACGTCGACGCCGCGGACTACGAGGAGCTGAACCGGTACACCTGGCAGCTCGTCAGCGCCGGCTACGCCGGACGATTCGAGAATGGCAAGTGCGTCATGATGCACCGCCAGATCATGAACCCGCCGGAGGGCATGCAGGTCGATCACATCCACCGCAACCGCCTGGACAACACGCGAGCACATCTGCGAATCTGCACGGCCTCGGAGAACGCGCGGAATCGGGCCAAACGCGCGGACGCCACGTCGCGCTACATTGGGGTCTCCTACGACAAAAATCGAAAGAAATGGGTCGCCTACATCCGCCTGGAAGGCAAACTCAGGCAGATCGGCGGCTACGACGACGAGATCGAAGCCGCCCGCGCCCACGACGACGCGGTGGTCCGGGATTTCGGTGATTCCGCCCGCCTGAACTTCCCGGAAGAATGGCCGCCCGAGCGACGGGCCGAAGTCCGCGCGCAGCGGGACGCCGCGAAGGAAAAGGAGCAACCGTGAGAAGGAAGGCAAAAGGCAACCCGTAGGGGCGACGCATGCGTCGCCCGGGTCGGCTTGGCCTCGGGTCACGAAGAAGAAGTCTCGCGCAGAGACGCAGGGACGCAGGGACGCAGAGAGAAAGAGAACCATGGAGGCAGCAGCCACTACTGAGAATTGTGAACCGGGAACCGACAACTGAGAACTGATGCCGCCTGGAGATTCCTCGCCACAGAGAGCCCATCCCGGCCTTCGGCCGTAACCCAGGAACTCATAGCCGAAAGAAACGAAAAAGGGCGAAAAAGCCGATCGCAGACCATCGAGGATCCATCGCGAAGGGCCGTTCTGTTTCCCGACAGCAAGAACATCGTCCGAGGCGTCTTGTTGGCCGGTTGACTAAGAAAGAAAAGGATGGTATACTTTCTTAGCAGGTTTCACTAAGAAAGCCGGGTTTCTCAAGGATACGCGCTATGAAAGCGACAGGCACATACGTCACTGCCTCGACAGCAGGCGAGTCTTTCGCGGCATTCATACCCAATCCGCTGCCGCCCGATCCGCCGATCAGACTCGCCAACCGGGACCACGATCTGATCGAGAAGGCCAGCCGTGCCCTCGGCCGATTGGATGGCGTCGCCACGCTGCTGCCGGATATTTCGCTGTTTCTCTATTTCTACGTGCGGAAGGAAGCTGTCTTGTCGTCGCAGATCGAAGGCACCCAGTCGTCGTTTTCCGATCTGCTGCTCCACGAGGAAGCCCTGGCTCCCGGCGTCCCCCTACAGGACGTGCAGGAGGTCAGCAGTTACGTGGCGGCCATGAATCATGGCTTGAAGCGTCTCCGCGAGGACAACTTCCCTCTGTCGCTTCGGTTGATCCGTGAGGTCCATAACGTGCTGCTGTCGAAGGGGCGGGGCAGCGACAAGACGCCGGGAACGTTCCGTCGGAGCCAGAACTGGCTGGGCGGCACTCGACCCGGCAACGCTCGATTCGTCCCTCCGCCTCCTGACCGCGTGGCCGGCTGCATGCACAACCTGGAGAAATTCCTCCATGACCAGCCCCAGCGTACGCCCGTGCTGCTCAAGGCTGCATTGGCTCACGTTCAGTTCGAGACCATCCACCCGTTCCTGGACGGAAACGGCCGGCTTGGGCGCCTGCTCAT
>CALMMH010001068.1 GCA_937868145.1 uncultured Phycisphaerales bacterium | reverse complement strand
TGTGCTACTTGTTCGCCGGCCTGATCGTGCTGAACACGCGATGGCGAACCCAGGCGATCCTCGTTGCGGTGGTTCTGCTTTCATACTGGGCGGTCACGATGCTGGTCCCTGTCCCAGGCGGCCAGGCGGGCGATCTGACCATGGAGGGCTGCCTGTCGTCCTACGTCGATCAGCAGGTGATCCCGGGCGAACTCTACTACAAGTACGGCGACAACGAGGGCTTGATCTCGACGTTCCCGGCCGTCTGCACGGCTCTGCTCGGAGCCCTCGCGGGGCAGTGGCTGCGCTCCAATCGAACGGGCTCGGCCAAGGCTGCGGGTTTGGCGATTGCGGGAGTCGTCTTCGTGATCGTCGGCTGGCTCTGGGGGCAGGTGTTCCCGATCATCAAGATTCTCTGGACCAGCTCGTACGTCCTGTTCGCGGGCGGCTGGAGTCTGTTGCTGCTGGCTCTGTTTTACTGGGTCATCGACGTCAAGGGGTATCGCAGATGGGCGTTCCCCTTCGTCGTGATCGGCGTCAACGCCATCACGATCTACTTCCTGCAGAGCTTCGTCAACTTCGAAGAGATCTCGCGGTTCTTCTTGGGCGGTCTTGCGAGACACTACGAGCAGGCGGCGCCGCTGTTGATCGCGGCGGGCGCCTTCGCGGCCAGTTGGCTGCTCCTGTGGTTCCTCTACCGCCACAAGATCTTCTTCAAGGTATGACGGCCTTCCACTGGAATGTCGCGATGCTCCGGGCCGGCAGCGTGTAGCTGAATCGGCGTTCACCGCCGACGACCTCGCGGTCATTGGGATGGAGCACCCAGTTGTGATCGTGTGCGAAGATCCTCGTGGCCAGTCCTCGCTCGGCGAGTTTGCGGCCCACAAGAGCGGTGAGCCTGGCTTCATTCTCGACGGGGAGCCTCATGCACGGATCGCGGGCGGCGTCGAATTGCGGCTCATTTTGCAGCGTGATCGCGTGGATCGTGATGCCTTGCTCGTGATAGGCCTGGACGTACTTGGCGAAGTACTCGGCGTAGAGATCGAAGCATTCGGGTTTGAGCCGGCAGGTCTTGCCCGCGGCCTTATCCTGTTTGGTGATGCCGATCTGCGAGCCGTTCGTTTTCATCCAGGCCGGCGGATTCCACGACGAGCCCATGAGTTCGATCTCCGGATTGGCCCGGATCGCTTCCCTGAGCATGGGAATGATGTACTCTTTGTCGTGCTCGATCGAGAACGTGCTGAGGTCCGTCGATGGCTCGTCCGCGTAGGTGTAGTACCGGTCGGTCGCCGTATAGTCCGACGAACCCATCGGGAGTCGCAGGAAGCTGAATCCCGCTCCTTTGTCGGTGAAAAAGAGGCTCATCCGGCTTTTGCGTACTTGGAGATGGGACAACGACCGGCCGCCGGGGACGCCGTCCCCGGACCCCTGGGATTTCCCGCTTGGGGCCAGAAACATGATGAGCAGAGCCGATCCGTGTTCCATGAAGACCG
>CALMMH010001067.1 GCA_937868145.1 uncultured Phycisphaerales bacterium | reverse complement strand
GCGGTTCACAGCCTGATCCAGGGCCATTCGCACATGGACGAGCTGGCGGCCCTGGGCATCGTCGCGGCGTTTTCGATCGGCGAGTACGTCGCCGCCGGGCTCATCGGATTCTTCATGCTCCTGAGCGAACTGATAGAGACCCGAACGGCCCTTGGGGCTCGCGCCTCGATCGAATCGCTCATTCGGTTGACGCCCGTGAAGGCGAACCTGATCGACAAGGACGGCAAGGAACGGGAAGTCAAGGTCAGCGAACTGAAGGCGGGCGACCGCATCCGCGTCCGTCCGGGCGACAACGTCTCGGCCGACGGCGAGGTCTACGACGGTCTGAGTTCCGTGAACGAAGCGACGATCACGGGCGAATCGCTGCCGGTCGACAAGGTGCCCGGCATGCAGGTCTTCGCGGGCACGAGCAATCTCACCGGCGCTCTCGACATCCGCGTCACCAAGGCCGGCAAGGACACGACCCTGGGCAAAGTTCAATCCCTGATCATGCAGGCCGAGCACACAAAAATCCCGGTCATGCGGATCATCGACCGATACATCTCCTGGTACGTCCCGACCATCCTGATGATCGCGGCCATCGTCTGGGTCTTCACCCGGAACATCAACCAGGCGATTACGATCCTCGTGATTTCCTGTCCGTGCGCGATCATCCTGGCGACGCCCACGGCCATGGTGGCGGCGATCTCCGCCGCGGCCCGGCTCGGAATCCTGATCAAGGACGTAAAGTACCTCGAAGTGGCCGGGAAGATGACGGCCCTGGTGTTCGACAAGACCGGCACCGTGACCACCGGCCGGCTCTACGTGACCAAGCTGACGCCCGCCGAAGGAGTCGAAGCCGCGGATCTGTTGGCGGACGCCGCGGCGGCCGAGCAGATGAGCAAGCACCCGGCGGCCCGCGCTCTGCAGGAAGTGGCCAAGGAAGCGAGCTTGTCTCTGCCGGCGTCGGAAGGATTCAAGGAAACGCCGGGAAAGGGCGTCACCGCCAAGATCAACTCCTCCCGCATCCTCGTCGGCCGCGACACCTTCCTGGCCGAGAATGGGATCGACACAAAGAATGTTGACGATCCGCGTCTGCACGAGGAACAGGGCTTCAGCACGTTGTACGTCGCGAAGGACAACCGCTGCATCGGCTGGATCGGTCTTCAGGACAAGACCCGGCCGGAAGCGCAGCAGGCCATCGCACAACTGGTGGACATGGGCGTCAAACGCGTCACCATGCTCACCGGCGACCGCAACGAGGTGGCCAATCGCGTCGCGGGCGAGCTCGGCTGCACGGACTACAAGGCCCAGTGCCTTCCGCAGGACAAGCTCGCGGTCGTCGAGCAGATCAAGAAGGACGGTCACACGGTCGTGGTGGTCGGCGACGGCATCAACGACGCCCCGGCCCTGGCGGCCGGCGACCTGGGCATCGCGATGGGCGCCGCCGGCAGCGACGTGGCGATCAACTCCGCGTCGATCGCGCTGATGAACAACGACCTGCGGCGGATTCCGTTCCTGGTCGACGTTTCCCGCAAGACCCGGCGGGTCATCAGCCAGAATCTCGCCTTCGGCATCATTTTCATCGTGCTGGGCATCTCGCTGTCGAAGTTCGTGCCCCCGGCGGTCGCCGCGTTCCTGCACTTCGCCAGTTCGCTGGTGGTGGTGTTCAACAGCGCTCGGCTCTTCCGCCAGGGCGAGGAGCTTGACGCGTCTGCAGCACCTCGCGACCTGGAACCCGGGCGCGAGCCGCAAACGACGTAAAAGACGGGACTCGCAGCTGTAGGCCGCGAGGCGTCGGAAGTCTCATAGGTCCTATCCGTCCTATGGGTCCCATACTCAAGGTAGAAACATGGACTACGCGATAGAAACGGTTGCACTGACGAAGGTCTTCTCCGACTGGTGGGGCCGGGCGAAGGTCTATGCGGTG